>CAZCWH010000001.1:0-64253 GCA_964502345.1 uncultured Candidatus Saccharibacteria bacterium
TGGCCGAGGCGGTAGAGCACCGCTCGCCGCGTGATCTCAGTCCCATCGATGAAACTGTCTTTGTCTGTATCAGCACTGAATGGATCGGTGTGGTATAAATTCGCCTCGTCATAATCACTGAGACCATCCTTATCAGAGTCAATAAGTGAGACTTCAGGCATGCGTTCTTTAATAATGGTCTCATTACGTATCGCAAGATTTTCAAGCTCATCAGTTACTTTTCTGAGATGCGTATCAATCAACTGCCGTGTTTCGCCAGTGTCCCCAGTGAGAGTAATTGAAGCGAGGATCTCTTTACGGGTATGCTCAATATCATTTCGGATTTTTTCCATCTCAGCCTCATCTCCTTTTCGAACTGCTTGTGCAAATCTATGTAAATCTTCTTGAATTCTAAGTCTGAATCTGCGCAACTCAGTTTCAAGATTTTCTCTTTCAACACTATCAGAAATATCAATTTCATCCATGACCGCGGTTGCTGATGTCATATAGATTGGAGGAACATTCGATGTGCGAGATGAAGTCCCACTTGATTGCGGTTTGGTAGTTCCTGCGATGTACGTAGTGTCTTCAAGCTCTGCATGAATCTGCTGTATTTCAACAACTTTCGCAGTCTCAGCTTCTGTGTGAACCGGTACAATAGCATTAACGATTGATGCTGGAATACGTGTGCTTTCCGTCACACCATACTGGTGCTTTACTCGTGCAAATACTTTGTAATTACCATTCGGTGTTTGTTTGGTAGGCCATTTAAACTTCCACGTATCATCGTTTTGCTTTTGTGCGCGACCTAAGAATAATGGTGTGAGTGCACTTGTTGGTTGAACGTACAACTCAACAAAGGTTGCGTCAGATACAGTGACAAAAACGTCAACATCACCATCAAGCGGAGAAGGCTTAGGGATCTGAATGAGTATCTGAGGCTCCAGCGCTGCCGTGGCAGTTGTCGTAGCTGTTGAACTAGCGTTTGTCGCAGGGGTCGCATTATCAATTGATGTTGTAACCTCGTTACTTTGATAGGAAGCTCCTGTAAATAGCGCCTGTGCACGAACAGTATAGGTTCCCTTTGGAAAGAGCGCTGTATTCCATTCAAACCGCCATTCTGTACCGTTGTGGTACGTTGCATACCCAAGTAATGAATAATTTGAGCTGCTACCACTTTTTACATAGAGCTTAACTCCAGTTGCACCTATAACCGTGGTCTCCATGGTTACGTAGCCCTTAAGTGGCGGAGCTTCATTAATGGTGAGCTGTACGAGTGGTGCCGATGTTGCAGTAGTAGTTGTTGTCGGAGTTGACACTGTGGTTGTAGCCGAGGGTGGAGTGCTCGTCGTTGATCCAGTGCTAGTACTTGATCCTGTTTCTGCATCAGAAGCCATGGAGACTGGGTAATTTTCTACAAAAATATTTGATGATTCCGTATGGTTGTACGTACCATACGCGTTTTTGACAAGTGCTTTAATACGATACTCACCATCTGTGTAGCCTCGCGTATCCCAAAAAAATCTCCAGATATCACTACTTACATTGACTGCTCTTCCGAGCGTTATGCTTGTTCCTGTAGTTTTCTGATACGCATGTACATCAACGCTTGTGGCATAGGGCACAATGATAGTAATTGGAACAATATTTGCATACGGCGAGACTCCCTCAAACAAAAAGTCGACAGGTGGTGTTGGATCAACACTAGACCCTGTCGTTCCTGAGGTACCCGCTGTTTCATTTGTTGCACAGTACACCGCATCATAATTTGGGCTTGCTGTGTCAGAGCAGTTGTAGTTTGATCCAGTAGACTGGGCTACCAGACTTGCACTCTCTAGATTTGCATAGGTTCCACCGAAACTTTGCATATGAAAAAGCGTAAATAGAGCGCCAACGACAACAAAGAACACTCCGGCATAACGCGCAACCTGAGACGCAAGCCTGTCATTATCAATAGGAAGACGAAACGGTGAAAGTAAAGCTAGTTGTAAATTATTTCGCACCACAATTGCGCTTGGGAGCGCAAACGTAGTTTGAGGGCTATCCGCTTTAACTTTCTTTGAATCACCGCCAACAGTGATTTTCGTCTTTAAATTTTTTGAGGACTTTTGATCACGATGTGTAGCCTTAGTTAAAGAAACTGTATTCTTAATCTTTTTAGAACGCACTCGTGATGAAGAATCTTTTACCTTCAGCAAAACTGCGGGCTTCTTTAATGCAGCTCCGTTCTTTGACATGCCATCATTATACTTTGATGTCGTCAGTAATTACGTGACTGTGTCGATAACTATTTTGATTTCTTGAGCGACTCAAGTGCACGGATTTCATCTCGGATAATAGCGGCTGTTTCGAAATCAAGTTGCTTAACCGCCTCCTCCATCTGTTCACGCTTTTCGATCAGTGTTTGTTTTGGATTCTTACGGTAAAGATCAATATCTACAGCAAGCAGTGTGTCGACGGTCTGCATATGTTCAGTGCGAAGATGCTCGGTAATGTCTTTAATTTCTTTAGCGATTGTTTGCGGGGTGATATTGTGCTTTTTATTATAGGCGAGTTGTATCTCACGTCTTCGCATTGTCTCATCAATTGCATATTTAAGTGCTGGCGTTATTTCATCTGCATAGAGCAAAACTCTACCATTAACATTGCGTGCTGCTCGTCCTATAGTTTGAATAAGTGATGTTTCAGAACGCAAAAAACCAGCCTTATCTGCATCGAGAATGGCAACGAGCTCAACTTCGGGTAAATCGAGTCCCTCGCGGAGTAAATTGACTCCAACAAGACAATCAAAAACACCCTTTCTGAAGTCTGTAAGAATCTGTATTCGCTCGATTGTCTTAATATCACTGTGCAGATACTTTGAATTAATACCTCGCTCAGTAAGAAATTCAGAAAGATCTTCGGCCATCTGCTTCGTGAGCGTGGTTACAAGCACACGTGTACCACTCGTAATCACTTTTACGGCTTCCTCGATAAAGTCTTTTACTTGCCCCTTGTAATTTCCTTTCTCAACAATCGGTCGAAGATCTATAATTGGATCAACAAGTCCTGTTGGGCGAATAATCTGTGAGACGATTTCACCCTGTGCATTGTCAGCATGCGCAAACTCGTACTTCCCTGGTGTTGCAGAAGTATAAATGCACTGCCCCACGCGCTCCTCAAATTCTGAAAAGTTGAGAGGCCGATTATCAATAGCACTCGGGAGTCTAAATCCATGTTCAACGAGTGTTACTTTACGTGAACGATCGCCTGCGTACATACCACCAAGTTGAGGAATGGTCACATGTGATTCATCAATAATCGTAAGAAAATCAGGAGTACCGTCAGCCTTGTGTGGAAAGTATGAGAGGAGCGTATAGGGTGCTTCTCCTTCTTTTCTTCCATCAAAATGGCGTGAGTAATTTTCGATACCATTGCAATAGCCAATTTCACGGATAAGTGCGAGATCATGTTCCGTTCTTCGCTTAATACGTTGTGCTTCTATGAGCTTCTCTTCCTTCTTAAACTTCTTGAGTTGCAAATCAAGCTCAAGCTTAATATCTGCCATAGCTCGCTTGCGCTCATCTTCTGGGGTAACAAAGTGCTTGGCAGGAAAAAGAAAGAAGACGTCACTTTCTTCAATAATTGCTCGTGAGACGGCATCAATCTTTGTAATGTCGCTTATTTCGTTCCCTTTAAAACCTAAACGGAAGATGACTCGCTCATTGGTTGGCATAATTTCAACAGTATTTCCAACAGCTCTAAAGTGTCCTGGGGTTAAATCAGCATTTGTTCTTTCAAAATACATCGAGACAAGTAATCTGAGCATTTCAGCGCGTGATATAGAAAAGCCACGCGTGATTTTCTTATGTACTTTCTCATACTCGATTGGTGAACCGAGCCCGTAAATACATGACACGGAGGCAACTATGATGACATCCTTGCGTGTGAGTAAGGCCTGAGTCGAAGCATGTCGTAAGCGGTCAATCTCTTCATTTATCATCGCTTCTTTTTCGATGTACGTATCAGAAATTGGCATGTATGCCTCAGGCTGATAATAGTCATAGTATGAAACGAAGTAGTGAACAGCATTATTTGGGAAGAAATCTCGATACTCTTGCGCGAGCTGTGCAGCAAGAGTCTTATTGTGTGCAATAACTAGTGTCGGCTTTTGGACATGTGCAATCACATTCGCTGCCGTATAAGTTTTTCCAGAGCCAGTCACACCAAGTAACGTCTGGTGACGCATACCCGCTTCGTAACCTTTTACCAGCTTTTCTATTGCCTTTGGTTGGTCACCTGCAGGTGTTTTATCAGTATTAAGCTTGAATTCCATAGTTTTGTGATTTTAACACATCAGAATAGTAATTGACACTATAGCTTTTTTACGACATAATAAATTATACGCTCATTCTGGAGGAACAGGCCGTGCTGACGAACATTGCACAGCAACTTGCGGTAGTTAGTTTTGTCCTTTTTGTTCTCCTTACCCCATGTGATTACTTTGGTTTATCACACTACCTAAAGTGGATGTATTTCACTGCAGTGGTTACTGGCATAGGCGCAGGAGTACTTTTCTTCTGCAACTACCTCCTGCAACGAAAATAAGAAACAAATTACAAGCATGAATGAGGCTCCGTCACTGCGGGGCTTTTCTTTATTCGGAAAGAATCCTTTCTCTTAGTTTTTTTGTGAAGTTGACGATGACGTACAGATTATGAAGAGATGCAAGGTGAGCACCAAGCATTTCATTAGCTCTAAAAAGATGCGCAAGATACGCTCGCGTATAGTGGGTACATACGTAGCAATCACATCCTTCATCTGGCTTTCCTAGATCGTTCGTGTACTGTGCATTTTTTAAATTGAGTTTTTTGATTCCCTCATGTGTATGCACATAGATTGCTCCTGTGCGTGCGATGCGCGTAGGAGCTACACAATCAAATGTGTCACAACCCATACGTACCCCTGCTTCAATATCCTCAGGCTCACCAATACCAAGAAGGTGTCGAGGCTTGTCTTGAGGGAGTACCTCATTTACAGCTTTCAAAGATCCACCCAAATCCTCCTTACTAAATGAACCGCCAATACCAAATCCATCGAAGTCCATGTCACTTAAAATGCGTGCACTCTCTTTTCGTAAATCTAAGTGTCGTCCTCCCTGCACCACTCCATAAAGTCCCTGTTTTTGCAGTGCTTCATAGTTACGCTTATGCGCAAGAATAGAGCGCTTTGCCCAACGATGCGTCCGATTCATCGCTTCTTCTTGGTACTCCCGGGGTGCGGTAGGAGACGTGCATTCATCAAACGCAACGATGATATCAGCACCTATACTATGCTGAATTTCTATGGAGCGTTCTGCGGTGAACCGATGCATACTCCCATCAATGTGTGATGTGAATGTGACCCCATCTTCATCGATGACACAGAGTTTACCGTGGCTCTCCGCAAGTTCTTTTGAGTACACCGTGAGCCCTTCGTCAGCATCTACGGTTTCACCTTTTGCAAACTTTGTTACTCCTTTACCAAACGCAGCGCCAAGTGAAAATACTTGAAACCCTCCTGAGTCAGTCATCGTTGGGAGCTTCCAGTTAGAAAATGAATGCAGTCCCCCTGCTTTTTCTATGAGCTCATGCCCAGGCTGAAGATAGAGATGGTAGGTATTTGCGAGCGCCACCTGTGCACCAACATACTCCTCAAGGTCCTCAGGTTTGAGTGATTTCACCGTCCCCTTTGTACCCACAACAACAAAAGCAGGTGTCAGAATATCACCATGGGGTGTATGAATAACACCAGCCCGTGCAAGAGTGCCTGGCTGGTGCTTTACTACTTCAAACGTGATGGGTGAAGCCATTAATTAATCTTCACGAGTTCGATAGCGAAAATAAGTGTTGATCCTGCTTCAATTGGACCTACTTTCCTCTCTCCGTAGCCAAGTGATGGTGGTATTACAAGAATTCGCTGACCACCAACCTGCATCCCAAGAATTCCTTTTTCCCAACCCTGAATGACTCGATGATCACCAACGGTGAATGTGAAGGGTTCACCACGAACGTATGAATTATCAAACTGCACACCACTTTGTGTTGAACCAATATAGTGTGCAACAACCGTGTCACCTTCCTTGACCTCGGGACCAGTTCCTATCTTTATGTCATCAACAACAAGCTTTTGTAGCTTTCCATCAACAGTTGCCGCATTTCGTAGTGCCTTCTCGAGATCGCCAGTACCCACTTCAGTATCAGCCTCAACTGCTACAAGCGCTGCCTGAGAGTCTCCTTCGAGCGTTGCGACAGTTGCATTAATGTCTGTCTGGAACCTAAGAAGACTAAGGGCTACTGCCATGACTGCAACACTCAAAAAGATGCCAATTACCTCAAATTTATTTACTGGACTCATATATTCATTGATTGATTATCGAACCATAATAGCCGTGTTTCCCAAATATGCAACCTAAAGCGCAACGACCAAAGGGAGTATGCGTTTGGAAGTACTCCTGTGGTACAACCTATTTTTTAAGGAGCCTCTGGCGACTATAAAAATGGAAGTACTCTTGTGGCACAACCTAAAGCGCAACGACCAAAGGGAGTATGCGTTTGGAAGTACTCCTGTGGTACAACCTGATTTTTAAGGAGCCTCTGGCGACTATAAAAATGGAAGTACTCTTGTGGTACAACCTGATAAGAGTTTGAATTTATGAAAACTATCTTAGAACCTGAACAGCCTCTGTAAGACAGCACTCGATATCCGTTCAATGCTTAATCACGCGACACCACAAAGTACGGGTGACCTACTTCGTTATACTTTCCATCGGTAATTTTTTCGAAGCGTTTATAAATCTCCATTCGCTCATCACCGGTCACAACATAGGGTTGACTACGGGAATCCTTACTTGAAAATGGGATAAGCGTATAGATGACTCGATCTCTCTCAAACATAAGATCTATGCCTAATCCCTTTTGAACTTCATCACTGAAGTACTGATCAAAAATGAAATTTCCAAGGGAATAGAAAATTGGTTTGTCATTATATATTTCAATATCTTGGATAACATGGGGGTGATGCCCAATAACTGCATCAATACCGTTATCTATTAGGAGATGCGCTAGACCCTCCTCCTTATAACTATGGAGTAATTCGTACTCATTACCCCAATGAACAAAAACGATCTGAAAATCTGATTTCTGCTTCAACTCAGTAACTACTGCCTGGAGCGCGTCAAGATCCGGTTCTGTAAAGAGCGTATGCATAAACAAGAAACCAATCGTAGTATCACCCACTTTTTTTATACTCGTGGATGAGGATGTAACCGTGAGTGGATGACCAAAACACGAGATACCATACTGTGAGCATACTGATAGCGTATTTTCATAACTCTGAGGACCATAGTCGAGTGCATGATTATTAGCTAGCGAGAGGACATCAATTCCAGCATTATGTAACTCCTGCATATACTTTTCTTCTATGGAAAAGGTCATTCCAAGAGATTGTGTTGGGATATGATTCTGTGGAATCGTGCCCTCAAAATTTCCCACTGCAAGATCAGCACTCCTAATGAGTTCTTCGACTTTTCTAAATGAATATGATGTACCGTTTTGCTCACCAAGGACTTCAACATTCCTACCAAGCATTATGTCTCCAACAAACAGCACATGAGCATCGTCGTAGGTCTCCACAAATTGCCAAAACTCAAATGAAGGGATGCGAAATTCAGGAAAATTGACTACTGTAAGATGGACACCCGCTCCAACAATTGCAACAAAAAGTATGATTAGAAAAAATTTCACAGGTACAGTACTTATGCATTATAGGTAGAATGGTCCAATTTTAAGTATAAACATCGCAATCGTAGAGGTAACCCCAGCAACTATAATCGCGGTCACAAATGTAATTAGTCTATGCACAAATGTTGCTTCTAAATTTTGAGCCATTTGATACTCGTCATGAGCCCTTGTAGTACTCGTGTGTATATGGATATTGAGAAGTGACAAAACTGCACCAGATGACAGTCGCGAATCACGATACAACACCTTCGAAGCTTCACTTTCCTCATGTTCTGCCACCACGACACCTCGAAGTGCCCTAAGTGCTTCTACTATGTCACCATCAGTCCAAGAAAACTTCTTTAGCTCAAGCGTAATTTCAGCATCAGTAGCTGTGCTTGAAATACCATTAATCCTCAAATAATTTTCAACATATTCTCGAGTCATACTGGGTTGCTACGTCTTACGGATTTGAGTTGCATACAATTCAATGAGCACTGTGAAGAAACTGAGAATGACTGGTCCAAGTATGAAACCGATAGGGCCAAAGAGTGCTATTCCTCCAAGCACAGAAAGTAGAATAAGAAATGGGTGCAGTGAGTTTCCACGACTCATCACGTACGGCCCAATGAAATTATCGATAATTCCAACTGCAAGCACACCCCACAGTGCAACACCCCCCGCAAGAAAATGTGAGCCAGTAACTATGAGATATATAACTGCAGGTATAAAAACTATTGTTGTTCCGATGCCAGGTATGAGTGCACCAATAGCAGCAACACTCCCCCACAAGACTGCACGTTCAAATCCAAACATGTACAAACCAATTCCAGTTAAGGTTCCTTGAAGGAGCGCGACGAGTACCGTACCCAGCGCTACTGACCTCACTGATGTAGCAAGTCGCTTTAGAATGAGTTCATCCTGCACATTCTTAAGTGGACTAATCTTAACGAGATATGTAGTAAACAATTTGCCATCACGGAAAAAGTAAAAAGAAGCAATGAGTGCAATGAAAAAGAGAAATATGGTCGAAGCAGTACCAGCAAAAAGACTTACTATGTGAGTTGCTATAAAACTTGCAACTTGCTCTACAAAACTTGCCACATCAAGTGAAAATCCAGGAATGAACTCCTGCATAAATGATTCAATCCGTTCAAGCTGTCCCGAGAATGTGAGGTATGTATTTGAATTGAAAAGTGAATACACCGAAAGCGCCTCACGCAGAATGAATGATGCAAGAACTGAGAGAGGTAACACAACAATGAGAATGACTGAAAGTACCGCAAGGAGTGATGCAACAGTTTTGTTTCCCCGCGGAACAATACTTAAAAGTCGTTCATAGAGTGGGTAGCAAATAGTCACAATAATCGCCGCAAGTGCGAGTGCTCCACCAAACGGTGCAAACAGCTTCCACATAAGAAATGCAGAACCTACAAGAACTGCAAAGAAAAATATGTGCTCAATGAGTTTGTCACTTACCATACGATTACTCCTATTGTACATTGTTCGTGAAAAGAAAAAAGCCAAGCGGATGCCTGGCTTTTTCTCTTTATTCAAAATTCTGCTTAGAAGCAATCGCAGCTGCTTCTAATGCCTCAAATGTAGCCTTTCCTGCTACATCAGCGGCTTCAAAACTCTGAGTAAAGAGGTTGGATACGTACCACAGTACGAATATGAATCCTATGGCTCGAAACATAGTAATATTTTTGCAAATGCATGCTTTCTTTGACGAGAAGAAAGCTGAAAAAATCGACATTTGCCCGAGCTCTCAAGAACTGTACTTCTACACTCTATTACAAAAACTATTCTTGTAAAGTTTCAAGCAGTAGTATGGACGAGCTCTGCTATTCTTGTGGCACTATTCCACTCACATAGTCTTTGAGTTCTTCGCTCGTGAGTGAGCCTCTTTTATGAAATACGAGATTCCCAATTTCATCATAGAAAAGCGTCTCTGGCATAGCATACCCTTCAATGGTACTAAAAAGGTGATCGTCTTGATCAATGAGGTACTCAATACCCTCTTCTCTACCAATCGTGTTTAGATATGCAAGCGCAGTTTCCTTGGTCTCCATTCGATTCATTGCGACAACCGAAATCTTATCGCCATATTCTTTTTTAATTTCACCGAGCGCTTTTAGATCACCCTGAGAAAAAGGACTCCACGAAGCCCACATGTTGATGATAAGTGGCTTACCTTGGAAGTCAGCAATATTGACCGCATTTCCGCTTAAATTAGTGTATGGCAGTGTTTCATCATGAACAATACTCACAATGTCAGCATTCCTTTTGGCAAAATATCCATTTGGTGACTTAAGCTCATAGATAACAAAGATACCAATGAGTACGATAACACCAAGAATCGTGAGTGTTATTAAGGTTGCTTTCGCCGGATGCTTCATCACTTAATTCTAATACACTCGGGTGGATTTAGGGCGGTCATCTACTTGATAACAGTTGTTACCCTTTAATAAACAACTCAAAATCATCTGGAGTCTCATCACTACCTGCTGGAATTAAATTAAGCTCAACAGGTCTTCCTTCAAAGGTTGCTCGCATACTCGCGCCCTGACTTGCTTGAAATTCTACTTTGAATCGTTGATTCGTCACTACTTGGGCACAGGAATCAGATGTATTAATTACATCAAAGTTAATAGCAACTTGTTCGGGCATAGACTCAGCTACCACACTGTCCCAATTGAGCAAATCACACGCAGTTGGCATAGCAACTTCTCCAACAAGTGTATGTGTACCATCTATAAAGAAGTGTTTTGCATCAATTCTCGTAATAGAGTCATATGGACCTGCTACGGGTTCCTCGACAACTGGAGTCACCCCAGTATTCTCAATCTCAGACTTCTTCAGGTACGCAAACACAAACATACCAATAATAATGAGTATAAAGAGTACAATGGCAACTATAATTCCATTATTTTTCATAGAGGATAGAGCTAAGCTACTAATGTATACCTAGTATATCACTTATAACTTCAAGCGATATATTACTCTGACGTCGGTGATGGGATGACAGGCTGAGTCTCAAAGTTAGCTTTAACCTCATCATCAGAAAGTTTTCGTTCCCCATCACCTTCTTTGATCGTTATTTCATAATCTCGTTCTGGTTGAGACGCATCAGAAATATAGAGAACGGCCCCGACAAACCCGACAATAAGGAGTGCAACTGAAATGAAAAACATTTTATAGTGCACAATGAATGTCCAAATTGTACTGAGCACATCAAGAAATTCAGTTACTCTACTCAAGCGTCCCCGAAGATCCGCAGCACCACTACGGATCGGGGCTGATACTGCTCGATATGATACAAGCCGGGCAGGCTGCTTTTTAATTTCAAGTGTTTCCTCTCTCTCATTATTTGATTCTTCTGGGTGTACACCTGCAAGAGCAAGCATTCTGCGAATATACAATTTGATCATCCATGTCACCAATAAGATAAATGCAATTACAATTGAAAGGGTTATGAGCGTTGCTTTTACAGGAATAACCCAGAAATACGTAACCGCATCAGTACTTTTAACCCCGTTTTCTCCATACGCAAGTGTTACTATCGCCTTGTACCGCCCAATTTCAGTAACTGAGCCCTCTCCCTTCCAGGTAAACCTGAAGTCTCTAATACTTTTTGGTAACACGTTACCAAAATGCGATTGGTTATTAATTGGTATGAGGCCTCGCTCAGTTCCCCACATATTGGTGATTACAATATGACCACGTGGCTGTAAATGCACATTGCCCTTATTTTCAAATCTAAGTGAGAACTCTGCTTCAGGTGTATCTACAATACTGTCGAGCACTCTAAACTCTCGAACTGAACCTAGCTCAGTAACATCTCCTTCAATACGTACAAAGAAGAGCGAAGTTATAGTTTGTGATGTGAGTAATTGAAGTTTTGCCTCAGAGTTTTTTGGTGGCTGTGTACCAACGAGTATTGCTGCGAAATGCCCACCAGGGGGTGCATCTTTTGGAATTTCGACAAAAAATGAAAGTTCTCTGCTTTGCTCGGGTGGTATGACATACGGCCCATTTGCAATCTCTATCCACTCTGCAAGTGTGTTTCTACTTTCATCCTCGTCTTCTAGAACTGGAATAAATTTTCCTTGTCCCGATTCCCCTGAAGCTGCAAAATTTACAACTTCTGCATAAACGGTAATTTCGTATGGATTTCCATTCACAACCTTAACTGAGCTTTGCCAGATATCACCTCTTTCAACTGATAGTTGAAAGAGTGGTGGTGTCACCGTGAGCACCTGTGCGTTTGATTGAGCATGTACTGAAAATGGTAGTGCAAGAAAAATGCTAAAGATAAAAACTATACTGTTTGTTACAACTCTTTGACTCATTGTTTTGTAAGATCTATGTCGTGATGGCGGGGGTCTGAACGAGATTCACGTATGCGAAGTGGAATCGGATCAGAATCATCCTGTATATCGTCGTCAAGATATTTTTTATGCACAAAGAAAGCAAGTACGACTACAAGAAGTGCAAGCGCTGCAAAAATACTCAGAAGCATTTTGAGCGGTATCACATAAAAAAATGAAGTGTCCTGGACAGAAGCTCGCTCAGTATTTCCATATTCAATATTGAGAAATGCTTTATATTTGCCAAAAAGTCCATCGACAGGTACCTCTACCGCAAACTCCTTCTCCTCGCCTGCATTGATTGTCTGATTATCAGTGTTTACTGGAAGTGAAGCAACTTCAACCCCTTTGCTGTCATAGAAGATGATTTCGCCTTTGGGTGTAAGTGATTCATCTCCTGGATTTTTGATTGTGTACACTGCTGCCTGATTGCCCGCTCCCGTAATAAATCTATCAATTATAAACTTGCCTAGTTTTAGAAATTCAACCTTATTGTCTGCTATTGTTGCATTAATAATACTTCCAGGAGCATCACCACGCTTTACCTGCTCTGCTGCTTCATCTCTGTTTCTTCCATACCCAAATCCTAAAAACGCATGGTATTCGCCAGGGACTGGACTCGGATGAACTCTGAATGTGACTTCTAAGGTTTTTGTCGCACCAATCATAAGATTAATCCCTTGCCTGCTGAACTCCATCCAGGAAGAGAGGGACGCGGAACGATCACTCTCAATTGGAGAATGATACTCTTCAATCATTCCCCCTTCATTGACAGAGATGTTATTGATGCTCGGGTAGATGGTGACCGGAGAATCACCCGTGTTTGTAATGGTTATGATCTTAGTTACAATGTCGCGTGCTTCTAGATCTAAATCAATGACTAGTGGAGAAACAAGGTAAGACGGAGCCGCGAAGCTGACCAAAGGAAATAGCAGTGAAAGACAAAAAAGTGTTATCGGAATCCTTGTTACCATACGCACAGATAGTATCATACTAAAAAATTGGTACCGCAATATACCTTATACTTGTGCCATATACACCAGCTGGCTGGGACTGACGGACCTTGAGTTTAAAGACGATATCGGTTATTTCATTTGTCACGGGGACTGAACTATATGCCACCTCATCGAGAGTTGTGGTACTCATACGAGCGTACGTATCAATGGCAGAAAATCGTGCATTGCTGTTATATAGTGTGTCATCACCCGAATGGTAACCAGCACAACCAGTAGCCTCAGTGGAGCAACCTGTACTCCAATCTATTGGACTTGCATTTGTTCCTGTAATAGGTGGAATAATTGCTTCACTTCCACTCATGAAGTCATCTGTTGCTATCATAAAAATTCGATATCCTTCGGTAGCATTTGTAGTAACTCGCAACCGTTGAACTGCCTCTACATCTGAACCAATCGGAAGTATGCCAAATGGGATTGTTGTTGTACCAGAAGCAACGTCTGTCGTAATACCCTCAGTCGCAGTCGACGACGCAACGCCACCAACTGAAAATACGAGTGATGCTCCTTCAGTTACAAGTGACGGATACTGTTCACTATTGTTAGTAGACACGGGGACTCCCTGCACTACATCGTAAAGTCTAAAGTAGTACACAAGGTTTACGCGAGGACCTGCAGATTGAATGGTAAATTCGTATTCTGTAGCATCACCACCTTCATGCCGAAAACCACTCAACGCTTGAGGGGATTCATTATGCGTTCCACAACCGTTCCCAACACCCGCGACGCAACTGTCTGCATCAGAAAGTGTTCCGGTCGTTATTTCACTGTTATCGGTACCACCTCCATCTGCATAGCACCAGGTTGAAGTTGCTGTACACGTACTTGTTGCGACCACATCTGCAACAGTTTCGAAATTTGCATACTCTGAGTACTGCAGTTTAAAACGCACATCATCACGTGATATATTTTTTACCTCTTTCACTACAACTCGGAGCTTGACCGCTTGACCATTTGCAATATCTATTGGTGCAACATTTTCTATTGCAAGTGGTGTAACGGGTGTTTCATTATTTTCATCGTCGTACCAGCGCCAATTTTGCGTTTTGGGAGTAAAACTTGCAGTTCTAATTTTTGGATGTTGGTAATAATTTCCTAATAGTTCCCCATTTGTTTCAACCATTCGGAAACAGTAGTATGTTTCTGCATTTGCACCATTTTGTTCAACAATCCAATCATACTCAATGGTCTCATTCACCTGCACTGCATGCGCATTAGCATCAGTATCATTTTCTTCCTCAAGCGTACCAGCTACATCCGAAATGGAAGGAAGTACGAGATCGCCGAGCGTAGGAGGGTCTCCGGAAAGAAGCGTACCATCAGTTGTTCCTGTGGCATTAAAACCCCTCCAGATTGTACTTGAAGCAGCGTTCCCAAGTGTGTTCCAGTTTGCTTCACTAATTGCACTACATGTTGAGACCATTGGAGCATACTGGAGCTTAAATGCCTTAGTGCCAGCTGGCCATGTGGCATTGAGTGCCTGAAGAGACATGCGAATACGAATCCGTTCTCCTTCACCTAGTGGTTCATCAGTAGCAGTTAAGGTTGTGTCTTCACCAAGATCTTGACCCCCGACAGGCCACGGGTCTGTTGGCTTGAGTGCATTGTTATCAACAAACAATTGATAATGGAGTTGCTCGAGTGCAAGCCCTGCAGTTGGCCATTCAACAATCTCCGCACGATACGTAAGCACTGAACCAGTATTACTGCGCCAGATTTCAAATGCAGTAGATGAAGCAATTGTTATACCTGCTATCGCTCGCGGGAAAATCGTAGTAGTGAGTGACGAACGAGCATTTGCAAATATTGATGCGTTTGTAAGGTCAGTCAGAACCTTTCCATTCGGAAGCGTGACGCTTACCGTAAGCGGAGCTGTGCCACCGGTCGTAAAACCATTTGACTGAGTGACTTCCATAGCTCCAGCTGCAGTTTGTGTATTTTCAATGATCCATGCGACTGAAGTCTGTCCAGACGGGGTTGTCGCACCAGCTTGAAGAAAGTACGACACAGAGCCAACACTAGAAAGCCACACCTCAGCACCAAATTCATCTGTTCCATTGAGTAGTCGATTATTTCTTTTCTGTGTATGTATAAACGTACGAGTTAGATTACCGAGGGCTGTAATTGCCTCAGTTTCAGTAACACCAGCTGCACTGTAGGTGTGTTCACTTCGTTGAACAACCCAATTCGGACCTTTAAATTCAACTACGGCATAACTTACCCGTACTGCATCCGTGCCGGTTGCTCCTCGCCAGAAATATGGTGTATCGTTATTTGCATCCCATGCTGAAGTACTCGGTAATGCATCATAGTTTGCCGAACCAGTATCAGGGCTTTGTTGCCCCGTAATAAATACAACTACATCATCATCGTTTGTGATACCAGAAACTATACTGCCCGTAGCACTCGTAGAAGCTACTCCATACGCAATAAATGTTTGATCATGCACTATCATTTCATTATCGGAACCAGGCTCTCCAATAAATTCAATAATTTCCCAATCAACTCGTGTCGATGTTGCGACTCCTGTTCGTGCAATGGTCACTGAAGTCATGATATTTGAAGGGTTGAGTATATACGCTGTTGTGTTTGTTGCGTTTTGGGCTGCGGTATTCCCCGAAGCGTGACCAGCACCAGTAATACCGATATTTGTGATACGAATAAATGCACTCGTTGAAGCGTTTGGTGTTATGTAGTGCACTCCAGCGACAAGTGTTGTTGAGGTAGCTCCCATGAGTATGGTTGCAGAGTTACGCTGGATTTCAAAATCTCGCTCAGGAGATGTGGTGAGCTCTGCATATTTTGAATACGCGTTAAGCTCAACACTCGAAGCAGCAAGCCTAAAACAATAGGTTATATCATTACCCGCATCGACTGTTTGCTCAATACTAAACTCTGCTTCGAGGTACTCCGAACTCGTAATTGATGTAGTTGCAATGATTGATGATGTGTCCTTTATTGCACTGTTTGGTGAGAGGAAACTAGAGTTTTCATTTGATACCCCGCCCCCCAGTATAGAAATGTCTGTACTGTCATCACCATCCGTTAAATTAATCGAATCGTACATCTCCCAGGCGCCGCCAGTCGCACCCACATCAGTCCATGATGTTACAGCGCTACAGGTTGTGATTTTTGCTCCATACTCTAATCGTAATGCTCTGGCTAATGAAGTAACAGTACCTTCGTTTGAAACTTGTAACCTCAAACGTACGGGAGTTGTCTGTGCAACATTTGAAATTGCCGTATCTTCCGCGTCACCCGAGAGCGAAGTTGCTGTTGTCTCATCTCCATTATCACTTCTCCAGTGGTAGTGGGTCTGTGTAAGGACTGCTCCTAAAAGTGTCGTTGACCCATTCATATCACGAGTAATTGAAGGACTTACTGAGCCTCCTCCAGAGACAATTAAATTTGATGATGGGCTTTCCATGATGATATCGATAGTTTCATCATTTTGTGCAGTGTCAGTCGTATCAAGTACGGTGTACAAACACATGGTCGACGTCGTCGAAATCGAGACTGACCCTGTAAATGTTGAGGTCCCATTGGGTCCTGAAAATCCATCAGTATCTGTTGAACCAAACTGGGCTTCCCCTCCCGTATAACTATCACTTGCACAATCATAGGGAGCAGTGGTATCCAAATCATAATGAAGTTCTATATTGTCTAGATCGGTTTGTGCATCAACAGTCCCATTTTCTGAAATAGTAATGCTGGTAACATTGCGAGTGCTGACATTCTCAGTAATGACAAAAGCGCTCCCCACATAGAAATCTGTTGCTGGTATTGTTGTCGTTGCTGTCTGACTTGTGGTTGCAATGGTCACGAGGACATCTGAAGAAATATTTGCACGCGGTATAACTGAATACGCTGAGAGCGCTTGTCCTTGATTGGTAACTCTAAAACAGTATGTATTCCCTTCTACCGCGGTTGTTGAAGCTACTATTGAATACTCTAATTCAACAAACTCTGATGATGACAGAGTAATTTGGCCGGTTTGAGATACAGTATCTTTTACACCACCATTTGGAGTAAGGAAGGTAGCATTTTCATCTGTCACAGCACCATTGATTCCTGATGCTATATTTGTAGTATCTGCACCATCAGTTAAATTTAGTGTGTCGACCATATCAAAATCACCTCCTGCTGAACCAATGTCAGTCCATCCTGTTGCTGCTTCGCACGTGCTTGGATTTGGCGCATACTCCAAACGATACTGCATTGCTGGAGTTGAACTACTGCCCTCATTTGATACCTCTACACGGAGACGTGTGGTTGATCCTTGTCGCATCGCAGTCAGTGAGGTGTCCTCAACTCCGCTCGTCTTTGAAGTGGCAGTCGTTTCATTTCCATCATCATTGCGCCAATGATAGTGAACGAGAGTAGGAGTATCGTTATACACCAATGTTGTTCCAGAAAGATCTTGTGAAGCACTTGGCCCGGCACTACTACTCGTAACGGTCACATCGCTCGCTGGATTTGCAATAGAAATTTCAATTGTTGAACTACTGTCCGCTGAATCAAGCACGTCCATGACGGGATATACACAAAGTGCTTCAGTCGCATCTACATTAACAGTCGAACCAGTAAACCCTGATGTACCATCTGCGCCAGAAAAACCATTACCATCCGTTGAACCAAACTGACTTTCACTTCCTCCATACGTGACACTTGCACAATCGTATGGCGACACTGTATCGAGCTCATAAAACAACTTTACGTTAGCAATATCTGCCGAACCATCGATTGTTCCAGATTCAGTAATGGTAATTCCAGTAATATCATATGCTTGCGTTTCATCAGTATTGTAAAGACTAAACACACTACCGACATAGACATTACTCGTGCTTGCGTAGAGTGACGCAATTTGAGACCCAGTAGTTGCAATTGCAGTGCTTGGTAAATTTGCGAGTGTAGCACCATAGATATCATCGTCTGTATTATCAAACCATGTAACATACAAACGTTCACTATTGACGAATCCTACATCAACTCCATAGATATCATCTGGACTAGTATTTACTGGACCTTGTTCATATTCCCATGTAGTCATCCCATCAGTTGATCGTTTCCATAGTACATTCGCTGTGTTGGCTGTGTTTGCTGTGGCCTGTGCGCTATACGCTACATAGACGTCGTCATTGCTTGTATCCAGTGCAATGGCAACATTTGTAAGACCAAGTACGACAGATGCACTCACATTAGTTTTTGGAGTCCACGTACCCGCGGAATAGACTGCTGTACGTAGCACGTCGTTCCCTGGTGTAGCATTATCTGCAATGTACGCGAGATATACATCTCCAGTCGTTGGACTCACAGTAACAGCCATACCTACGTCATATGTCGCATTATCGATTGCGTTTGAATCAATAGTCGTAGACGCCGCATCCCACGAGCCAGCTCCATTATTCCAAACTTTACTTTCAATATTTTCTGCAGCGGCGCCGACATCGCGATGAATTGCAATAATGTTGCCCCCTGGAAGTGGGGCGAGTATTGCATAGTTGTTAGTGAGCCCAAAGGGGTTAGTTCCTGTTTCTGACCAACTTCCCGCAAGATTACAACTCGCAGAACATTCAACTACAAATGAATCAGATGCATCAATACTGCTTGCATAGATCGTCCCATCAGTTCCCTTCGTTATTGAAATCTGGTTGGTACCTACAGTAATCGTGCCTCCTTGAGCGTTTGTCGTACTTACCGGTGCACTACCCATAAGCAGTGTGTCGCTCGTCGTATCAAGCCGGTTGTACCAAACATCATCAGGGTTAGTATCGAGTGTCGCTATATGAATGTAATCTCCTGTATCTCCGGGCGTCCACTGGTCATACCATACTTGAATAGAGATACAGTCGACCTGAGCATCAACCGTTGTGGTACCACTCCATGTCTGACCTCCATCAGTTGTTTTGCGGTACACACAGTATCCGGGTGCGTCAACAAAAAATTTGTACCCTGTCTGATCATCGGTAAAGACGGTTTGGGAGCCGGCTAACACATGTGATGTACCTGCGGTACTCACATTGCTATCTATTGTGTACTGGGTGTAGGAGTCATTACTATTGATTTCGTCAAAGGCAGTTGTGCGTACATGGATCCCTGGAAAAATATCAGCGAGAGTTTCTCCAAAAATATCATTATCTGTGTCATCAAACCACGTTGCATAAATCCGTTCATCACTGACCAGATTTAAATTGATGCCGTACATATCATCAGCGCTCGTATTGAGTGGCCCCTGCTCATATCCCCAACTTGCCATGTCATCAGTCGACTTGCGCCAGTAAATATTTCCAGTCGCTAGTGTGAGAGGTGTTGTACGAGCACTATATGCTACGTACACATCGTCATTAGAGGCATCAAGTGCGATAGCAACATTCGTGATTCCTTTCTCACTATACCTCACAACCTCTTTTGTCGAGGTCCACGTACCACTCGAGTATCGTGCAGTGCGAATCTGATCGTCAGCTCCAAGGGTCGTATTACGTGCGATATATGCCAAATACACATCTCCTGTCGTCGGACTCACCGTAACAGCCATTCCAACATCATACGTAGTGTTATCTGTTGCATTTGCATCTATGGTCGTCGATGCAGCGTCCCATGAGCCTGTGCCATTGTTCCAAACCTTACTCTCAATATTCTCTGCAACCGCAGCAACGTCACGATGAATTGCTATGATGTCGCCACCTGGGAGAGGAGCGAGTATTGCATAGTTATTGGTAAGCCCAAATGGATTTGTACCGGTCTCAGACCAACTTCCTGCGACATTACAACTTGAAGAACATTCAACAACAAATGAATCGGAGGCATCTATACTGCTTGCATAGATTGTTCCATCTGTTCCCTTCGTAATAGAAATTTGGTTTGCACCTGCCGTAATGGTTCCACCCTGCCCCGTAGTCATACTAACTGGTGAGCTCCCCAAGAGGAGTGTATCCCCATTGGTATCAAGACGGTTATACCAAACATCATCTGGGTTAGTATCGAGTGTAGCTATATGGATGTAAGTTCCAGTATCCCCTGGTGTCCACTGGTCGTACCAGACTTGCACTGAGATACAGTCAACCTGTGCATCGACTGTTGTTGTAGCGCTCCAGGTCTGCCCTCCATCCGTTGTTTTACGGTACACACAGTATCCTGGAGCATCAACAAAGAATTTGTATCCTGTTTGATCATCAATAAATACCGTTTGCGAACCCGACAGTATGTGCGACGTACCAACGGTACTTGCATCAGAATCAATAGTTGCCTGTGCAGCTTCAGCAGTAGGTACTATCCTCGTTAATAGTGCATCACCAAAACTGCTAAGCAAAAAAACGAGTATAAGAATAGACGCAACAGTCTTCTTCACTCGCAAGAGTTTTTTAAATACAATACCTCCCATTGTCACCATTATCACCTACTTACGTGCTCGATGCGACTGTTTCCTGTGAGTCCAGAGTATCAGTAATTGGTTCAACGTACGGAGTAATAATTAGATCTTCAATATGCGCTACATCCTCCTCAAAGAGAGACTCAACTGAAGGGATAACGACATCTGAAATACTTGATGTGGCTCCATCAGTATCGAATTCAGTCTCAAGAATTACATCATCGGTCGATGTTGCAAAATGCGTAGGTGGGGGTATAACCACATCCACTAAAGTGCCTGTCTCCGTCGATGTCGCATACGTATCATCGGTAGGATCAGGCTCTGGATTAGTTGACGTTGCTATTTTTGTTTTTACTTGAACGGGTGGTTGCACAAGTGCTCGTTCCTCACCAGTTTGCTCAGGATCTGGAATCTCTTGTGGTACAGATGTGGGAGAGGAATTAAGAGGCATGACCTCACCACTTTCAAGATCGTATCCTTTAGTCTCTACGTCACCGTTTTCATGCTTTGTATCATACACAAGCACAAAGCGAGGATTATCAACTGATGCTCCATCAGCATCCTCAATAATGCTTACCTGTTTCGTAATCCGATCATAGACCTTTACACGCCATGCATTGTTATCAAATGCCTGCCAAATAATGTAGTTACCGTTTATACGTGGTGATACATCACTCGTGGTGTTATCAGTAATCATACTGAGTTCACCTTTCTCTTCAAGCATTACTTCCCAATCACTGCCAACCCAACCCTGCCAAACTGTGATGTCACCATACCGAGAAGGCTCCATATTATTATAGCGATCGCTCGTAAGTTGCGCTTCCTCTCCTGTCTCAACGTCATAAGAAATAATTTGGTACCGCTCATCTATGAGCCGGTGCCAAACAATTGTATTTGATACCTCGTCAAAGTAAGGAGCATCATCATCAAGCATATTAAAGGAAATTTGAATGAGTTCGCCATCTCGCTCAACGAAAATTTCTTTATCACCATCCTGATCTACTGCGGAAAATACTCTATCGGTTCCAAATACTGAAGGTGTCGTCGTTCCAGAAGAGCAGTAAAATGATCCGTCGCCTACACTCACACACTCATCTTTTGAAAAGGTGAATTTGCTAGCCTCATCAATCGCAAGGCTTATTGCAGTCGTATCTATCTGAACTACTTCTGGGGTTACAGTAGCAACCTCTGAAATGGGAGCTGTCTCAATATCTATAATATCCTCTGTACTTGATGCGGCAGGTGGTTGCACATCCTCTATAACAGGCGGGATACTTTCTGGAATTATTTCACCCGTAGTTGTGGCAGACTGATCATCTGATGTTGTTGTAGCTGTTTCTTCACTTTGAGAAATACCTTCGCTTTCAGGATTAGTAGAAGATGATGAGCTACTCAATTCAACATCTTGCAGGACAGGCGCTTCTGTTTCCTCATCTTGAGAGATGTCTTCTAAAGTCGTACTAGCTTCACTCTCTTCAATATACTCAAGGCTTTCAATGTTAGTTTCTTCTGTCGCGAGTTCGCTGTCAGGCAGTAAGTCATCAATAGCAGCAGTATCCTCATCACTAACTATTTCTTCTACTTTCGCACTTTCAGTAGTATCAGAAGAAATTTCAGCTTCAGTCACAGACTCAGATTCAACGCCTCCAGCATCTTCCTGAATGGAAGCTGTTTCTAGAGTATCCACTTCAGAAGCAAACGCAGGCGCCATCGGGAGAAGTACAAGTACACAGAAAAGGAAAGACGCCAAAAGGCGAGACATTTCATATAAAAATCCTCGCGTATTTTTCTTCGCTTCTTCTTTATGCGACCTGTTCATAGCTCTACGTTCAGGGGCGTAGAAATTGACCTAATACCCCTGATACCTGTAATGGTACCAGTATATACACTGCTTCTCCACAGTTTTATCAACAGAGTAAGTTAATCTCTTTACCAAGCACATCTACGGAGCTTACTTAATAAATGAGTCAGCTAGAAGTATTGAAAAATCCTTAAGCGTCATGCGCCCGTCTCCATTAAAATCAAAAATCTTACCTTTTGTGAACCATGCTGCCATAAAGGCAGAGATGTCTTTAAGGTCCACTTCCCCATTACCGTCGAGATCAGTCACGAAGGCAACCTCAGCAGTTCCAATAAGCTCACCATCTACACCCGTTATGTAGATTCTTGTCTCGTCGTCCTCAACGTCCGCGACATCAACAAGTGTTCCTAATCCATCTCCCGCAACAAATGTAGCGTTATCGGTGGTCACCTTAGCAATACCTGATTCGAGTGCTTTTGCATTGATTCGAGCAATCGTATGCTCTCCAATAAAACCCTTTCTAAATGTTCCTCCCCGCATATATATGCGCCCATCCTTTGCATAGGGTTTCTCTGTCCACAGTGTAATGACTGAGGTCCCCGTATCAACACTTTCGATGCTCATCTGTGATTCTGGATACTTTATGGTTATATCAACAGCATTTACCGGTGTATGTGCTGTTGCGCGTACTTCTATGTAAAAATTCTCACCTTCGAGTACTGAAGACGGACTTGTGTGAATTGAAATATATGAAGTATTTTCTGTGATTACAGAAGCAAGGCTTGCAAAGAGTGCCGTGAGTACAACCAGTGGAAATGCATATCGAACAGTCTTACCAGTTGTAAGCGTATATGATGGAAACATCATTTTCCAAATCTTTTCAAACATAGTTACGTGCCAAGTTCAGCTCGTAAGTTATCAATCTGCTTATCAATAACGTTCAGTGTTTCTGATATGTTTTGTGCAGTACTTGCAAGCCCTTGCACGTTTTTACTTGATGTTTGCTCACCTTTTATAAGTGCGGTGATAATATCACCTTGTATAGTGGTAAGTTCTGTAAGATATGCACTTCGGTCTTTCTCAAGATCGATAATCTTCCCCCAGGTATCGAGATTATTGAACGAAACAGTTTTTGGGCTAATAACTTTAAGTAACGCAATACTTTCCTCTAATGATGCATACTCACGTTCGAGACGCGACACCATGAGTGCCTTTCTTTCTGCATAGAAACTCCCGCAGCTTTCAAATAATTGTTGAACGATTATGAGATCCTTGTTTGTAAGTGACTCTAGGCGACCCAAAAGGAGGTCAAATTCATTTCGTCTTGGACAGTCTTGAATAATTGCCCCAACGACACCATCTGCGCCATTCCAGTCTGTTGTATCAGCAAGTCCAACCATGAGCTCGACTTGTGCATCAATGTTTTCTTGAATTTTTTGCACCACTTCTTCTTTTTGGTAATGTGCGACCCACGCACCGGCAGTAATTGCTCCTGCAATGATACAGAGGTGGATACTTATGAGTAAGTGCGAATTCAGAAAGGATTTCATGCTTCTATTGTACTATATGTTCGATATCTGATATTTCCTTTCGTATCTTTGACCGTGCGTCAGCGAGATCTGTTTCAATTTGATCTATAAGAGTATTTTCTGCCTGTGTGAGCTTGCCTTTTCGTGACTCTTTCAGCTTTTCAACATTTTTGTGCATGTTGGTCATTACTTCGTCGAGCTCTATCTTCATTATACTCTCTACCTCAAGGGTTTCTTTCTCAACTTTTCGACGCCACACCGCAAGCCTGTGCCAGAGATACCAGCAACCAAAAATCAGTACAATAGAGAGTGAGATAAGCGGAACAAGTACAGAAAGCACCGTCACAACAAACGAACCAATTCGTACGAATCCTGGTTCCTCAACTATAATTCTAATCGGATCTGAGACATCACTTGTTGCGCCGTGCATGTCTGTTGCAATTGCCGTTATGTCATACACACCAATTTCAAATGGTGCGTCAGGGATGAATATGAATGCACCTCCCCCGTCGGATTTAAGTGTGTACGTTTTTGTAGCACCATCTGTTGGTGTCACTGACACCTCTACCTGTGCGTCAGGACGTGTAGTACCCCTCAGTGCTGGGATTACTTCAGCGTTAATTCGTGATGGATACTCAGTAAAAAGTGGTTTCTCAAATGCTGTAATATCAAATGAATATGTAGCAACTCGACTGTTACCTGCACCATCAAATGCTTCTACGATAAGTGTATGGTGTCCTGGCGCTATTGAAGGAAGCACGTACTTTCTCGTTTCTTCCTCATCTAGATATTCAAAAGGGTCAGTAGCATCAATCTGTATTTTGTATCGTGTTACAGGAGAAATATCTTCCACAGTAAACTGAAGTGTTCGCTTTGGATTTGATGGATCAAAATCAGTATCTTCTGAAACAGTAAATGCTGACGGCGCCTCACTATCTACCTGGATTTTAAAGTGGGTTACCCTACCCCATCCCTCTGCATTTTTAAACTGAATATGGAAATACGATATGCCTTGTGGCAAATCCTCGAGTGTACGTGATCGAATGGGCTCGTCATATACGATGGTTGGTATTGTACTTGGAGCAGTGTCGAGTAATGTACGTACTGCAATAATTCCACTCGGTAGTTCCCAACTAAGCTCTGCAGCGTCATTCTTGTACCAGGTCTCCTGATTACCATGAGTCGTTGAAGTGACAACTGGAGCCTTTGGGGTATTGGCTGGTGCAATATACTCAGGCTCTGGATTACTCGTTACTGCAGAAATTGTATAGGAAGAACCAGTCATTGATGTCAGAACATTTGTTCCAAGTCCATCAGCTGCAAGCACTGAACCACTCTTAAAGGTGACTTTTGGATTACCTGCACCAAGAGGTCTAAACGTAATTGTTAAAATGTTCCCCGAGGCTCCGGTGTAACCCGTTGGTGATCCTCCTCCAAACGATATTGTGCCTAATGTATTTGAAAAACTTGGCTCCTGTGTCCACAAATTAAAAATGGAACTCGCTCGAGAGACACTGACGACAGAAAGCTCCTTTGGGTTATAAGAAAGCTGACCATCTGCAGCATTGACTGCTTTGTTTTGAGTATTAATGATCACATTTGCGGTAAATGTCCCTCCAACGGTATACACTCCCGTATCTGGACTCACACGAAGTGTTGCAGCATGTGCCGACTGTGTCATACAGATATACAACACACTCAAGAGACCAACGATGATGATCGTTCGTAAAAATACTATTCCTATACTATTCGATTTCAACATTGTCTTCATAGAGTGCTAACAGTTTTTGCTTGCGTCGCCAGAGCATGTATACAATAAGCCCACACACAACGATTACGAGCGTCCCCACAACAACCCACGTAATAATTGTGCCCAAGGTTAATGTACGCATTGCCTCTGCAGGAACGAGGACCGCAACAGTTTCATTTCCTGCCTTATCAATTGCTTTGACACGTATTGTGCTATTAAGTGTTTGATCAGTTAGGACATATGGGCTTTCAGTTGTCACCCATGGCGCATCAGCTCTCCCCCACCTAAATGCATAGAAATCTTCAAAGGGTTCTTCCATTACTTCATAGTGGTCGATTCCTGATTGTTTATCATGACTATTAAAGGATATGAAGTAGCGTCCACTAAACGCGAAATCATCTTTGAAAAGACTTATTAAAAAATCTGATGGCTTAGTGGTGTCCGTCTGGACACGATTTTTCCAGTCGTCTTCAGTTGTTTCACCTGCAGTGCCAAGTAGTGTGATTATGGCTCCCTGTGTACGTAGTGAAGCTGGAGTGCCGAAACCATCATGAATAAGCACTTGCGATGTCTCGTCAACCCAAATATTAGCTGTGGGTGCATCTCCAGCTCCGATACTAAAACCAGGTGACCGGAAGACAAGTTCTGCAATTATATTCGTGAGACTCGGATCACCAGCAATTCTTCCACAGTATCCACCAGGCAAGCCTCCTGCGAGTGTAATCGTGTGATTTTCTTCATCAATCTTAGGGTCCTCGAGCCAAATATTGAGAATTGAATCACCGCGCGATACATCAACGGCTCTGATGGCTGAATCATACTTAATTACAGCATCGACTGCATTGATACATTCCCCTTCATCTGTATCAATTCTTAAACCGACCGTCACAGTATCACCTCGATTTAAATTTATTTCTCCTGGATCAAAATATAGAAGTGCAGCTTGTGTATGCACACATAACACCAAAAACAGTAGTGAAGAAAATAAAAAATAGGCGAAACCTCGCACGACATGCTGAATGGCGCTGTGCATATGTACGTATAGTATAACAGTCACTATAGTCTGACATAGCCCCACTACCCACATAAAAAACCCATCTCGCTCTAAAGTGACCCAATGTCACTTTAGAGGAGGTTCTCGATAGTTTAATCCGCCTGAGGGCGGAGAGAACTATCATAGAACCAGAACAGCTTCTGTAAGAAGGTGGCTAGCCACCACGAGCTTGGCTTTTCTTTTGAGCAAATCCATTTGCTCAAAAGAAAAACCCGTCTCGTGGTGCGACCCAATTTCTAAGGAGCGAAGCGACTATAGAAATGGAAGTACTCCTAGATCAGCTCCGAACATCGCAGAATTCAAACATAGTGTAGCGGGTGGGATAAAAGAAAAACCCGTCTCGTGGTGGGAGATAGGGTTTTTCTAAACTCTTGTACTGTTGCTTGTTTTAGAACGTCGGTGTCGCAATGTAGCGAAGCTCCGTCGTATAGTCGTCGCCTGCTTCTTGGAGCGCCGAGATCTGAATCTGGTACCCGATGCGTGCGGCGCCTATTCCGGCAGTCACACCATCTGCTGGTCCCGTATGACCCATAACCACTATAGGTGTCGTGCTACCTGATACCCATTCATCTGAACCAAACTCTTCTGGTGCAGAACGTGAAGTTGTAGCGTCAGTTGAGGTTAGACCCCAATGACCGTAGGTAGCGATGTCAGCAACAAGAGCACTTGGCCCTTGCCACGCAGTTGGTGTTTGCGTGTAGGCTCCATCGATGAATCCATCGATTATTCCGCCTGTTGTTGATTCGAGATCACCTGTTTGTTCTACTGTTACCGTGTAGCCGTGTAGGGCGTTTGTGGTAACAGAAAGATCTTGAGCAAGTGTTTTTGACGTATTGATTTCGAGTGTACCGAACGGTAGCGCTACATTAGTTGAAGTTGCTGCAGTCGTTGTTGGGCTCCCGTTCACGGTTGAGCTGGCTCCGACGCCAGTGACTGTGAATGTGAGCGAAGCATTGACGCTTGCAGATACCGTTACTTCATCAATGATAGCGACCCGAACTTGCCCTGAATCGGGCATGGTTCCACCGATTTCAATAAGATGCGATGTCGTTGTTGCAGTCGGGTTTGAGATCTGAGCATCCCCTCCTCCAAATAGACCAATCTCAATTACGAGTGGTGTACTTGATGCCTGCGGTACGTTACTCGGTGATGTGAGTGTTAGTACCTGAGCATTGAAGTAGGCTCCCCACACTCCACTTCCATTTACTGCCGCTACTGTTTGTGGAGTAGCTGATGCAGTGATGTCGATATCATCGAATGCCATTGCTGGTATCGTGAAATCTACAGGAAATGTAATGGTGATCGTTGAACTTGCGAGCATACCAGTTGGCGTTGTAAACGCAATGGTGTGGTCGGAAGGCAACCCTGGTGCAGAACTAGACAACGTATCACTTGCAAAAGTGATTGATGCAGCTTCCGCGGTGCGGAAGATGGTTGGAAGACCTGTACTCCAAAGGAATACAGCGATACCAACAATCATTGCAACAGCCTGAAGAGTTCGCACGGTACTTGCCGTGTGAATCATAGGCTTTACGTTGTATTAACTACAGTATGTCGACTCTAATAATGAGCGGTTTGTATTGTTGTGCTCTTTCAACAATATTTACCTAGTAACCATGAGAGTCTCCACCCCTCTTTGATTCACTTTCGAACATACTACACTCACCTCGACAACGCTCGGCTGTAAGCATTGGTACAGGATATTAATCCTAATACAAGTATTTCCTTCTCACATGTATGAAGTAAATACCTCGAAATGACTGTAAGTTCATTGTAACGTGAAGTTTTTTTATGAGCGGTTACTTATACACAAAATGGAGTAAAAATTCTTGTCACGGTAAATTTTTCACAAACCGCCAGCCTCCCTTGTACTCAAGGACTAAAAAGGCACCCCGTGTAATTGCAACTTATTTAACTAACTTGAGTTCCTTTCATCGCTTTTTCTTCATTGAAAAAGAAAAAGCGACGAACTCAGAAAATATCGGCCAGTTGCTTATGTCCAAATTGAAAGTTGGAGCAGGGCGTCTCCACAAAGCATCAGGAAAAGCATTGTGGAGACGGACTCCTAAAGTATTGTCGCTGCGCTCTGTACTTTAGGGTCACCCGGTCCAGTTGAAGAGAAGGATTGAGAAGTCTTCGAGACTGACTCGACCATTTTGATTAATGTCTGCTGGAGGATTCGAGTTTCCACCTGGCGTATTCCACCAAAAAATCAGGATTGAAAAGTCGATTAGATTTACCTTCCCGTCACGATTGAGATCCGAGTTACTCGTCGGCCTCCCCTCAACTCCTACAAATAGTGACAGTGCCGTACCATAGGTACTTTCTGTTTTGAGGTTGCCTGTTCCTTCAATGAATCGTGCCTTTGCGGTGTGTGTATCTGCGGTGACGCTCGATGTATTGAAATCAACACTCCAATTTCCATTCGCGTCTGAT
Source organism: uncultured Candidatus Saccharibacteria bacterium (assembly GCA_964502345.1). Lineage (GTDB taxonomy): Bacteria > Patescibacteriota > Minisyncoccia > Phycocordibacterales > UBA918 > Damh-18. The sequence continues at coordinate 29,041 of CAZCWH010000001.1, forward strand.
GTTGTCCTCAGAGTTTGCTTTCCATTATCAATTGATACTTCAACTGCAACACTTGGAACTGTTTGCCCACGCAAAATTATTGTCTCACCGGGATTAGGAGCATTATTGGAAGCACGTATAGTTGGTGGAATTAGCACACCGTTTACGTTTGTCACTGCACCCTGCGTTATATCAAACGTAGTACTGAATGTTGCAGATCGTGTCCCCGCAGTATCATTTGCCCAAAAGCTAAGTGATGCTGTACCAGGTTCAGTATCTGTATTAAATAAAAATTCTCCCCTACTATTTGTACGCACAGTCCCCACTGACTCACCATCAATTAAAATAGTAACGGTGACATTCGGATACGCTTTCCCCTGCACAGTCACTTGCGTATCGCCAAGTTCGGTATCTCGTCCTCCTGACCCTGAATTTCCACCACCACCGGTCGATCCTCCTCCTGCATCTGCTTCTTCTTCTGTACAGTCTGCTGCACAAAAATCACCATCGGTATTGTTACCATCATCACACTCCTCTGAATAAATCGTTTGTAAAATAGCATCACCACAATATGGTGCCCACCTACAAATATCAGTGCACTGTCTTCCTGCGATTGTTGTGCTGTATTCCCCAGTATCTGTTGGGATATCACAGCTTTCTCCTGCATTGACAATAAGGTCACCACAAATACTAATGAGTAGCGAAGTCGTCGCAATACTTGATTGAGACGAAGCAACAAGAGGAACAAACATGGTGAGCAAACCACATATGCTTAGAATGAAATGATACGCAGGTCGTTTAGCGTACATATGCTAACGTGCTCGCGAGCGTCGTGACTTCCCTATGCGTATGACAACAAACGCAAACGATATAATAAAGAATAATACTGGTGCAATCACAGAAAGCTTGTGCGGTAATGAAAGTCCACTAAACCCAAAACCAGCAGTCTGTAATGTTCCATACGGCAAGATACTCACGTTTACTTCACCATTTAACTTAACCTCCTCATCGTTCAATATCTCAAATCGTGCTAGGTAACTTCCTGCAGGGAGTCTTGTTGGCAATTCAGCGAACACAGTCTCAACTTTAAAAGGATCAACCTCATCTATTTTTCCCTTCTTATGAGTCTCTTCCAAAAGTACCTTGCCTGTGCTGTCATAGATTCTAAACACAACGTCACTTGGAGCGACTGGAACATTTCCTAAGTTTTCAAGAAGCATTTCAAAACGGATTTTTCCTGGGAAATACAACCACCCAACTTTATGTCCTTCGTTTAAATCAGATATGCCAATTTTTCTTACTTTAAAATCTTTAATCTCCTTATCAATGACCGTAATATCTACATCGATTTGTGCTCCTAGAGAAATATTTACTGCTCCACCAGACACCTGATCATCGGGGGCACCGGTCTTAATACGAATGTTACCAGTGTAATCCTTAAAATCAGCATCATCTGGAACCTTTACCCGAACGGTCATTGGAATTTTTTGCGCTCCCTGCGGTAGTAAAAATTCGTTTCCTTCAACAATAGTAAACCACTCATTGATACCAGGAACATCAACACTGATTGTTGCTTTAAGCGCAGTAGTTGGATCACTACGTACGAGATAAATTATTTGCTCATACTCAGAATTTCTTGTAAGACTTGCGTTCGATACATAGGGAGGCGTAATTCCAAATCCCGCATGAACAGTCGCAGTCACTGAAAAAGCAAGCAGTATAGCCAATAAAAGAGATCTATAGATTCCCATTATTCAAAACGCAGCCGCAAAATGCGTATGCTACCTAATTATCAAACGGTTAAGCCATAAACGCAAGAACCACCGTAGGATAACGGTGGTTTTTTGCTGATGGTATTTATAAACTACCAGTCGATTGATTCTCCTACTTTTGCAGTGAAAGTGTTTTCACCGGTATAGTCACCTGCATATGAGATAGTTATTGGAACTCTAATACCCCAGAAAGCATCTGCCGTGGCCTGTGATGAGGTTGCTGTAGACTTAGGTACGTTGATTTCAATTTCCTTTGGCGTGGTTGAAGATAGTGTGAATCCTGCATTAACAGCATCTGTATAGCTTATAGAGCTAGTTGCAAACACCTGCTCACTTTCTGGAATTGTCGATGATGCAGACTGAGGACAGAGAGTTGATCCAGTATACGTAGTACACATTGATTCACCTGTTACATCTTTATCGAGACCAACGTTTCCAGTTGCAGCTATAGTTGTCTCAGCTACAAGAGGATCCGTTTGTTGTCCAGGTTCAAGTGCACCATATGGAATCGAAAGCGTGTTGAGAGCGAATGCAAGGAAACTTGTTACCTCAACCCCAGTATCCGCTTCTGAAAGTGATCCAGTTAATGAGACACCGTTGTTACCTTGTTGCCCATCATCAATAGCACGAACTTGTGCCCTCCAATCGTTCCATGAATACTTGGTAGACGTTGCTGTTCCATCAGTTGGATCTGCGACATACCAAAGTGGGAATGTACAATTCCAAATCATATCAACGTCTGATGAACCAGTACATGAGGTAGTTGAAGCCGTACAATTAAGATTCCAGACAGCACTTGAAACAGAGCTTGGGTAACAATTATTTGGGTCATATGGACCAGTAACTGGGCACGTTGATGATGAACTTGTGATGGTACCAGTACCGTTTCTGTAAATACTCAAATCGTAATCAATGACTTCATCTCCAACTCCACCACCAACCGCATCGCAACTATTATTATCTACAGTAGTAAATGACAAACTGAAGCCTGTAGTTTCAGCTGCTTCATTCACAAGAACTATATTAGTAGTTGTCGGTTGGACAAGTGAAATAGTCGAGGCAGTAACTGTCGGTGCAATATTACCTACCGTAAGTATCGAGTTTGTTCCTTGTGTAGTAGTAGCTTCAAATCCGTGACTATCAAAAACATACCCATACGCTCCATAGTTTTGGTCTTGAGTAGGAACAACTACTGTATACGTAGCGGTTGCATTAGCAGCAACAAATACTGTGGTACTTGCAAGCGTTGTTCCTGTGCATGAGTCAGTTGTCGTACTGAAGCCTGCTGTTGCACAAACGAAGAGCTTTACAAAGTCCTGTGTTCCAGATACATCTGCATCAGTTGAAGTACTTGTGAAAACTACAGCATTACCTGGAGTTGTCGTTGAGTTATCCCAGAATGAAGTAAAGTTTGGTCGGTGATTGATTTCAAATGGTGATGAGTTGGTTGCATTTGTTCCTTGTGTGTATGAGCTATTGCATCGTGGTGATACTGAGTTACCGTCGCAAATCCAAGCAAACCAAGCATTGGATTCTGACCAGCTGTGTAGTGATGTGGTTGCAGCTCGTGCCTGTGTTCCAGAAGTTGTTGTTGCTGAAACTGCATACTGCACACCGTTATTACAGTGTGGCGCGCCATTGCTAGTTGCAGATGCTGTATCGCTTGTACTACATATGAGAAGCCAGTAATCCTCAGCGTTCGAGTCTGTAGCGACTGCAACCCACGCAACTACATCCCCTGCATTAGTTGGTGTTGTTGCTGAAGACTCCGTTTCCTCTGTTGTAGAGGCTGTCCACTGAGGAGGGGTGTTAAGAACAGTAACTGATGTAGTTGCATTTTCCTGAGCAACTACTTGCTTGAGATCATTTGTACCAAGATTGAAAATAAATACAAATGCAAAAATCAGCACTCCAATGATTGTGGTGTACACAGTGATTTTACCTGCCGTACGTAAATTATCTGTGTTATATGACATGATGCTTATGAACTTGTTAGTACAATTGTACCTAATCCACAGAATATTATAGCCAAGTTATGCACAGGTCGCTTATTCATACCGAATGGCATCAAGCGGGTTGAGAAGTGACGCTCTACGCGCTGGAAAAATTCCAGTTAAATAGCCTACTGCAGCCGAGAAAATCGCAATGAATGTAAGGAAGGTTAGCGGGAAAGAAAACAAGTTTACTGATTGACCACCGAACTGACTTGCCGCGATGTTCAACAGGATATTCACCACAATCCCCAGCGTTACCCCCATAGCTATCCCCGTCACACCTCCCATGAACCCTACGACAATTGACTCGGAAATGAAGAGGAATTTAATGTCACGAGGCGAAGCGCCGAGCGTTCGCATAATCCCAATTTCTTTTGTACGTTCAAGAAGTGTGACTGTCATTGTGTTGAACATACCGATCGCTGAAACAAGGAGTGCAATACCTCCGAACGTTGCCAAGACTGCCTGCACTCCTTCAAAAATCTTTGATGCTTGCTCAACTGTCTTTGAAAGTGCAGTAACCCGATACCCTGCCTTTATGAGTGATTCTTCGGTTACGGTGAGGAATTCATTTGATACCACTTTCACTTGAGCACGGTCGTACTCTTCTACCCCCACGTAGTTTTTAAGTTCTTGAAGCATCATGAGTGCATTGAGTACACCTTCTTCCTTTGTAACCCCTCGAACCTTAAACTGCTTCTCGATTACAATCTCATTGATTGTATCTGTTCCATCGTCTGCAGGAATCAAGAGGCGAAATGAAACCTCCTGTCCTATAAAAGAATCGATTTTATCATCAGCAATACCGAAAAGCTTTAGAACAGCAGGTGAAATCATCACATCAGTTCCGTTTCCAATATCAGCTTCCTGAAAAACTTCTCCGTATGTCGCAGTTATACCTGAATATCGTATATATGCAGGTTCTGCTCCTTGAAGGAAGACATTACCAGTTAGACCTTTATAGGTAATGAGCGCAGGATACCGTGCGAGCGGAGCAGCATCTTGAATATTTGGGTCCTTTTCAAATTCAGCGATAACCTCGTCAGTGATTGAAAGATTTCGTGCCCCCGTTGCCGAGACGCCAAGTGAGAGAAGACTGTCACCGAAGACAATCTGTTCAAGAATGATCTGCTGAAGACCAAACCCGAGTCCAACAAGCACAACGACTGCCCCGGTTCCCACTCCCATACCAAGAATAGTAAGCCACGTACGAAGTGGATTCGTCTTAAACATTCTCGTTGAGAGTCGAGCGAGATCAGCAACTTGCATACTGTAGTGTAATAGTAAACAAAAAACACCGAATACGAAACCTGGTTGCTCGCATAACTAGCACTCAAAGCTAAAAGCGCACTTTGAGCGTGCATTAATTTTTGTAACTCACATCAACACCGAGTGCGATGAGTTTCTCCATATAGCGAGCAATATCATCTGCTACTTTTTCCTTAAGACCAAGACCTCCTGTTTTTTCGCTTTCCATGAGCCCTTGATGGAACTGTACATCACCGTAAATACCCGAGAGCCTATCTGCAATGAGTCCAGCCATATTTTCATTTGTCTTTTTTGAAAGCGGTATATTATGACACTGGAGTAAATATTCCCGTACCCGTTCAGCAAATTTATGCTGTTGAAAGAATGCGGCATCTGATGTGTTATCACTTCGGTATCGTCGAACATCATCTGCCTGTGTTACGAGTGTGACTGAAAGGTCAGACATTCGCTCAGCCGTCACACGATCAATCCCAATACCTCCTTCTTCATACTTGCGGATGAGTGTCTGCGTAAAGAGTTTTTTATGTATTTTGCCTGAGATAAGCAGTCGAATCGCCTTTTCAAGTCGCACGAGTTGGTCAAATGTATAGTCTTGCGTGAGAAAGTTCGTGAGGCTTTTCACTCGAAGTGTTTCAACAGAGTCGTACGGAAAAAGACGAGCAAGTTGTTCAAGTTCAGTCACAATAGTCTCGCCTTCCATAACTGGTTTAATCTGCTTACGTTGTGGATTAACAACCTCACGAACAATAAATCCATCTTTGAGATAGTACACGCGGTGCGCATATGCAAGGTGTGCTGCATTATGGGAAACCATGATGATAGTACGCATATCAAATGTATTGATTTCATCAATCTTATCCATCACTTGCTGTGTCGAAACACTATCGAGATTCCCTGTCGGTTCATCCGCAAGAAGAATCTGAGGATCATTCACCATGGATCGAGCCACCGATACACGTTGCTGTTGTCCTCCAGAAAGCATAGAAGGAATTTTGTGCGATACCCCTCCCACACCAAAGCGATCAAGGAGCGACTGCGCTCGACGTTCACGAGTTGCCTTATTTGCATCACAAAAAATCATTGGGAGTGCCACATTATCAAGAACTGAGAGCGAACCAATGAGGTTAAATGACTGGAAGATAATACCCATGACGTATCGTTGAAAAAACACACGTTCTGCTGGTGGATACGCATATACATCATCACCACGAATAAGCAGTGTTCCGTCCCCAGGCGGGAGTGAGCCTTGAATCGAATACATGAGTGTAGATTTACCACACCCTGATGGACCGAACAGAATGATATATTCACCCTCGTAGATATCAGTATTAACGCCTTGGAGTGCTTTAAACTCATTCGACTTACCTTTGTTGTAGGTAATCGTGAGATCTCGACAGACGATGAGTGGTTTAGCCATAGTGTGTTATCCACCGATATTCTTAACCCAACCAAAGGTGCCTTGGAAGTTTTCAATGATTATATCAATGATATTTTTCTCCTGTATTGGAGTAAAAAGTACGTAGTTCTCGGAATCCACTGCATTCTTCGCTTCATCTTCACAATTAAGCCAAAACTGATACACAGTAGCTGGTGCAAATTCAACAATAACTTCAACGTGTTGTTCACTGTAGCTGACATCTTTTGCTTCAACTAAGGTTGGGTCTACTCCTCCCACGATACCTTCTCGATAGAAAAGCTTACAAAAAGCTGGTTCATCAGTACTCCACTCAATGATAGTCTGAATACGCGATTCACCTCCTGGAAAAAGAGTTGACTCGTTTGTTACGTTACTGATTATTGGTGCAGCAGTGTCCTTAACGGTAATAAATGTAATCGGATTACTTTTTACACGATCACCACCAGCATTTTCTGCAATAACGAATGCGACATATCGTGTCCCAAGCGTGAGGTCAGCAATACGCATCTGATGTGTCGAAGCAAGTGTTGGACGCCCAATTGAATTTTGTGTACCGGTAGTAAGGTCTTGATACTCAATGAGTGCTTTTGCGGGGACTGTTGTGTCCCACGCGAGTGTTGCTGAGTTTTCTTCAACTTTGACGATACGTAGATTTTTAATTTCTGGAAGCGAAGCCTTCGTCATAAATGTGTAATCACGACTTTCTCCCAGAATCCCATATGTGTCCTTCGAGCGAACCTTAAAGTGATATTCGGTATATGCTTCAAGGCCAATGAGTCGAACTTCGTGCTCTGTTGTATTACCACCTGGGTCAGCTTGAGAAAAACTATACTGATCTGGGACATATGAATCAGTTGGTGAAAAAACGACTTCAGAACTTGATTCACGATCTGTGGTCCACTTGACGATAGCGCTCGTGGTCTCGGCAATAACGGTTGGAGGACCAACAATAGTAAGATCTTCGGTGATACCCTCAATTGCCTTCACGGTCTCATTGAGGATTTCCTGCAAAATTTCAGGAGATTGAATTTGTTCAATTTGTTCAACAATTTCCTGTGTTGTCTGTGATTGAGATTGTGATTCACTCTGTACTGTTTGTTCAGTTTGAGTTTGTGACTCTGCGCCTTCCCCAGCTTCTGCACCAACCTGTGGTGTTCCTTCGGTCAGCACTTTATAGTTAGCTGAAATACCTTGGTTTCCATCTTCATCAGAAGAAACTACACGAAAATAGTATGTGCGCCCTGGTTCAAGACCGTTGAGGGTGATGGTGTGCTCCGTTTTATCAACTTGAGGAACACGAACGATACCGTAATCCTCTTGAAGACCATAATTCACGAGTGAATCTGCATTTTCATCTGTCTCCCAGGTAATCGTTACTGTATCCTCCGCAACATTCGTAATTTGCACATTGGTTATATCAGGCGGAATTGCGTCAGCAGCACGAACGACTGGTGACACCTGTATGTAGTAAATCAACACAAAAAGCGTGAGCGCTACTGAAGAGAGCGAACGTAACATATGTAATCAAAGTGTAGCATCCGACTACTCAAGAGCTGATGCATGTTATTAACATGCATCAGTCCCCAATCGCATAGAACGTGACCAGAAAATAATGAGCGTAGCGATTATATTTTCTGAGTCCATCTTCATGAGCTTTTCCTATGCCTCATGAAGATGCCGTAATCAAACGCTCAATAAAATATGGAAGTAGTATCTAATCTCCAATTGCGTAAAACGTATTCGTCCCCTGGTGTGGATTCCCTGCAACTCCAAATGGAATTGCTATACCCCAGAAAAGTTGATCACTCACAGAAGGTGTCGTAGAAGTCGGCTTTGTGAGGTCAAGTTCATAATTCGTAGAACTTGCAGAAAGCTGGCTACAGAACGTACACGTGGTGTATGTAAATGTTGACGTTGCAAAGATTTGCTCATTAACAGGAATGAGTGAGGAATTACCATCAGTAAGGTCAGTTCCTGCTATCGCAATATCGAGAGCGTCATTTCCGATATTTTCAACCGTTGTTGTTGCATTATAAGAACCTGTGTCGTTATTAACTTCTAGAGCCCCATAGTTAATAGTGCTGTCTACTGTAATTGCACGCAAAGTGAGTAGATCTATCGAAGGTGCTGTGCCTGTCGCAATAGCACCGCTTTGATCACTCACCGAAAGTTCTGCGCGCCATGTTTGACCAGCGTAGGTACCAACATCTGTTGGGTCTGCATGGTAATAGAAATCTGCCGAACACGTTACGTCACATGAACTTCCACTACAATTTTCAAACACGCACTGTGTTGGAGAAGCTATGTAGCAGTTATTTGGATCACTCGTACATGACGAGAGCACACTTGAGCGGAACATGGTAGTTGTTGCGAGATTCAAATCACCATACCCGTTGAGGTCCGAGACTGTCCCTGTTGCGTAAATTGTCGTTGTCGCACCAGGTGAAAGAGTGATGTCATTTCCACCATTAAGTGAGAGTGAGGTTACGACCGGTGTAAACACAAGACTCAATTCTGCAACCTTTGTGTATGCGTCGAGCTCTGCCCCTTCGTTTGTCACACGGAAACAATAGTTCGAATCACTCACGTTAATTGTGGGTGCGATTACATACTCAAGTTCTGTAAACTCACCTGAATCGACATCTAGGCTTCCTGTGTTATTGCTTGAATCTTCCACTACCTGTCCTGGTGTAAACACACCCGAGCCTCCGAGGAGGTCAGTCGTACTTTCCAAGTCTGTAATATTGGAAGAAGACACCATACAAATATCACTCGTACCGCAACTTGCGACATTCGGAACCTCTACATAGTCATTGTAATCAACAGATTCACAGCTCGGTGCTGCACCCTTTGGTGCAAACTCAATCTCATAATTTTGCGCACTCACTGGAGTTCCGCTATTTTCTACGAGGAATCGAACGCGAGCAGTTTCCCCTATATCAATTCCAGAAGCAGGGGTATTACGAGCAGAAGTCCATGTTGCACCACCAGGAACCTGTTCACCACCTAAGCTCGTAGTTGCAGCGGTTGCCATGAGCGGACGAGCTGAGTAAATATCCCATCCACCGTGGTATCCCCAAAGTGTAAATCCAACACCTCCCGAGGTGTAGCTACTGTCCGTCGCACTGGTTGTTGCAACCACACTGCCATTTTTCGATAGCCGTACATATATTGAGTCATCGGTATCCCAATCAACTTCAACTTCATACCAACCTGTACTGTACGTTACTGTTGTTGATGCAAGTACGGTACCACTCGTATCACGATGGGTTGCATTTTCAGAAATAGAGAGTCGATCAACACCGAAAAGTTCGAGACATACCGCATAACTTGTCGCTCCTGTCTGAACACCAAAGTGGGTACATGATTCGTCCGCTGCTCCACTCACAGTATCAATGTATTGGAGCCATCTAAGTGTCTGCCCTTGCGCTACCGTCACGCCAAGATTACGCATGTTCTGATCTGTCTTTGAATTGGTTTGATCAAACGCTTCAAGCCTATATGTTCGCTCATATGCGCTACTTCCCACCACACTAAAGTCTCCAGTGTCACCAGTGTACTCACTGATATTTCCATCTTCAAAGTTGTCCATGAAGTCAAACGTCGATGTTGCACTTCCATCACTCACCGTACCTTCCCCGTAGTACATGTATACAGTTGCTGTTGTTGACGTTGCAAGTGTTGGTACCTTGACCCACACAACAGCTTGTGTACTTGCAGTATATGATTCGGTGAAGTGTTCTACCGCAGTGAGCCCATCTTCTTCTGTAAATCTTAGATCATCAAAATCGGCCTGCATATCACTGTCATATGGCACGATGACCTTCACGGCGACGTCATGATAGGTTACTGGATCAGAATTTGTTACCGTGACACGCTTTCGCTTACTCCAGTCAAAGTCAAACCACTCTGAATTTGGTACGCCTTCCCCACCATCGTCGTTTCGGAATCGATACGCTGATTGCTCAATGAGTATACAGTTGCTATCGTCCCATCGTATTGAACCACAGGCATCCCCACCATCAATATCGAATGCTTCACCATCAAAGTTTCCTGTATGTGACACAAATGTCCATGCACTCGGCGTAGAGCCACTCAACTCTACGTTTGCTCCAGTGATAGCCGTTGTTGTTGCAAAGGCAACTCCAGTCACAAAGAGTCCTGCGTTGTAGTTGAGTGTTGTTGAGGAGAGCGTTATGAGTGAACCTCCATTTACCGCAAGCGTGAAGTTACCTTCGGTGAGTGAACTTACGGTCGTGAGACCACTTAATTTTAGTCCGTCAACATTCATATTTGCGAAGCTGTAGTAGAGTGCATTGAGTGTGCCTCCAAGAATATCAATCGCATAGGTACCGCTTCCTTGATTAGAAATAGTTGTATCAAATCCACTTGCTCCTACGATATTGAGTGATCCACCCTGAAGTGTCGTGGTTGCATTCGCCGCAATGTACACAAATACCTGTCTTGAACTTCCGCCAAGCGCGGTGCCATCGAAATCAGTTGCATAGCTCCAGTAGTCAGCACCTGCGGTTCGCTCATAATCTCCATAGATGTAGAGGACACCACTTACACCTGCATGATCTTGTGAGTAAAATGAACTTTCTGAATCAGTGATTGTAATCGTGCCCGTACTATCCCACGCACGAAGCTCCGTACTTGAACCAACGCGGATATTGTTGTAGGTATCTCCACCCGCACTCTTACTGTTAATTGTGTACGAACTGCCTGAATTGATAACGAGCGTACTACCCGTCCAAGTCGTTGGGGCACCACCTACAAGATTCGTAAAGACTCCACCAACATATAGTCGTGTACTAGAGCTCTGCGTAAAGCTCGACGCTGAAGTTAGTGAGAAATTCCCTGTTGTTGTCGCATTAGCTGATATGGTCCATCCACCACCGCCACTCGCAAGCGTCACATTGTGGAATAATGAATTGCCTGGATTAATAATTTCACCAGTATCACTCGAATTGAAGAGTATACTGCCTGATGCATTATTGAATGAGCCTCCAGTATTTAGAAGTGATCCTCCAATAGACATGGTTCCAGTCGCCAAAGTCACTGCACCACTCTGGATAGTTAAACTACCAAGCAAAGCAACATTTGTATTAGTGAATGTATATGCCCCTCCTCCGGCAAAGGTTGTGCTGTAGAGATCGGAGGTACTTGCGGTCACAACGACTGCACCTGCACTAGTGAATCGGAGTTCCCCACTGCCGTGCACAAAGACATCACTATTTATAAAGTTACCGCCTATCGTCAAGGTACCCGTTGCACTGGTGAATGATCCATCAACGATTCGTACATCTCCCGTCGTAGTTGCATACCCTCCTTGGAGTGAGAAACTACCCACCCCATTCACGACGAGGGTACCGAAACTGGAACTACGTGGGCGAATAGTCTCAGCACTTCCTGAGTTAAAGACCATTGTTCCACCGCTCGAGGTGAATGAGCCTCCGGTGACACTCAATGAACCTGTGACTGTCGTCGTCGCAGATGGAAGTGTTACAGTACCCTGTGCAACAGTAAAATCATTACCAATATCAAACGTGGTATTGGTAACAGTCCAGCTACCTGATCCGTTAAATGTGGCATCATACAAACTACTCGAATTAGTATCGACGGTCCGTCCTGCTCCTGATGTTGTAAATACAAATGTAGAGGTCTCATCATCGATACTTGCTCCAGTGCCACTAATGAGGCTTCCTCCAATTGAGTGTGTCTCACTACCCGTCGCATCAAATACTGCATTTGTATACAATTCAAGCGTTCCATCGTATGCACTGCCACCCCCACCACCCGTTACCGTGATGTTTCCGTTTGGTTCAAACTCTTTCCCTGTCCATACAATAAGCTTACGATTTGCAGGTAGGGTAAGTGTGTCCGGAGTACCATCGACAGCAGTAAATGGAATATCAGCGTCATCACTTGAGTCCCAAAGTGACATATCAACAATTGAGAGTGGGTCGCTACTCTCATGACGAACAATCACACGATTTTCATAGAGATCGAGACCAGTTATGTTTGAAACTGGGTCTTCAGTAACAGTTGCTGCCTTTTCAGTCTCACCATCAATATATACAACGAGTGAATCATTCGGACTATAGAGCACTCCTGGAATTGAATAAAGGCCTGAACCATTACATGAGCCAGTATATGACGTAAGACCACCAACACGCAGATGAATGCTTTGAGTCGAACCATCACACACAGACACACCCATTGGAGTAGTACCCTCATCGCTATATACCGTTCCCGAAACAGTAATACTTGACGACGAATTATCCCATACGATATAACCTGGGTTACCATCTGGATCCACATCAAAATCTTCACCATCAATTGATCCTGCATGATTCGTAAATCTCCACGAACTAGCCGTAGTACCTGTTGCAGTGACGTTATACGCAGGAGTAATTCCTGTTGAAGTTGCAAAGTAATTATTTGTGAATGTTTTTGCAGGATTTTGTGTAATGACAGTCCCCCCTACGGTCATTGCTGTACCGCTATTTTGAGAAACAGTGATGTCACCATACGCGAGTGTTACCACATTCGGTGTACCGCTCAAGGTAAGTCCAGATGCATCCATATCTTGCATGTCGTAATACGACCATGTTGTTGATGCGCTACCACCAATACGGAATGAGTACGTACCACTTCCCTGATTCTGAATTGTTGTAGAAGCGCTGTCTAAACCGAGTACAGAAAGTCCTCCACCCGTATAAAGAACGCTACCACCACCTCGAATGTATACGTCGACGTTACGTGGTGTACCGCTGATATTTGTGCCATCAAAGTCTGTTGTATAGCTCCAGTAGTCAGTACCAGATGTTTTGCTGTATGCACCATATATATACAAGTCTCCATTCACTCCCCCATGATCTTGTGAGTACAGTGAACCATTTGCATGTGTATCATATGTACCCGCAGTACTATTCCACATACGTATTTGTGTCCCACTGCCGACACTCAGTTTCTCATAGGTGTCACTCGTCGTAGAGGCATTTATAGAGTAGCTTCCACTTCCATAGAAATGGAGCACGGAACTAGTCCATGTGGTGACTCCACCACCTTGTCCGTTCGTAAAGAGACCACCCACCGCGAGTGATTGACCGCTTGCGAGCGTAAATGATCCTGCATTGGTGAGCGAAAATGCACCTGTCGTTGTTGCCGGTTCGGATACCGTAAATGCTCCCGAGCCATTAATCGTGAGATTCGCAAAAGGTGAGTTACCTGCAGCGATTGATGGAGTACCTGCACCATCAAAGGTAACTGTTCCACTACTTCCAGTATAAGTACCATTATTATCCCAACTGCCAGCAACAGTGAAGTTTGCACTTGCACTTCCTATGAGCGTTCCTGTGGAATCAATGGTGATGTTTCCATTTACATCAAACGCCGGATCACTTGTATCCAGTGTAAACGTTGTTGCATTAGGACCTCCCACAGTGAGATTGTTGCTCACAATAATACCAAGACCTGTTCCGGTATATGTTGGTGAGCTTCCCTGTGCCTTCAAGTCGAGATTATAGTAAGTCGTTGAAATAACATTGGTTGCGCCAGCACCGCTATATCGCACCGTACTTGTATCCTCAAGGAAAGTACCGCTCTCAACAAATACATTTCCTGTTCCAGAAAGATTCCAGAGCGAACTTCCTGCATCAAGGTAATGTGCAGTATTTATTGTGAGTTTTCCGAGAATCGTAGTTGTTGCGTTACTTCCAGGTGTTGTGGTCCCAATGATACTTCCGTTACCAAGGACGAGGTTTGCGAGAGTCCATGCAGTTGTACCTCCAAGCGTATTTGTTTGGTAGATTGTTGTTGTACCACTTCCCATTGAGAGGACTCCATTTCCAGAAAGTGAGCCATTTACCACCGTGATATCAGCCGTTCCTGTGACCGTACCAAGCGTTACATCAATGTCCTGTAATGCTCTAATATCACCATTAATATTCCATCCACCACCAAGACCATTGAACTCAATTGTATTAAATGTAATCTCCTGAGTTCCAGTAGTGGTGATAGTCTTCCCCGTAGTCGTTGCATTCATAATGACCGTCGTTGAAGCACTCGCGAATGTTGCACCATCATCCATAGTGAAACTTCCTCCAATTGTGTATGTAGATGAGGCAGATCCTGTAAAGATTGCATTATTGTCAATATGCAAAGATCCATCAAACGCGGTGGACGAGGCATTCCCGTTAATGGTGATATTACCGTCTGGTGCAAACGTACTGCTCGAAGCAATGTGGAGCTCAGTATTAGCGAGCACGGTAAGTGTGCCTGTCGCGGCAACAAACGAGATGTCACTATCGTTATCATTGTCATATGCTGACATCTTTAGAATGGTCATTGGCTCCGTATCCTCATGACGCGTAATAACTCTATTCTGATAGATATCAAGATCAGTGATATCTGAAATTGGTGTACGTGTTACTACTGTCCCCTTTGCACCACCGTTTGTATTGAGGTACACAGTTACCACCGGATCCCCCACAACAACGACACCAGGAATACTAAATGAACCGTTTGCTGAGGCACAGGTACCTGTATACGAACTTCCACCTTGCACGACGATACGAATATTTGCTGTCACATCATCACACACTGGATTTCCCATTCGGGTAACCCCGTCATCACTGTAGACGACACCAGAAACAGTAATGACAAGTGAGCTATCGTCCCATCTGACTGAACCTGGGTCACCAGTATCATTATCAAATGCTTCACCATCAATATTTCCTGTTGAGTCTCGGAACCACCAGTACGATGTCGGTGTACCATCTGTCTGCGTTACATTGGTCGCTGAAATTGCGGTCGTTGTTGAGAAATTGACTCGATATATTTGGAACCCTGGATTTGCGTTGATTGATGAGGAGGCAACAGTAAATCCAGTTCCTGCAGATATTCCTGGTTTTACAAAACCATCGTTCAGTGAAGATATGGTGCCTGCTCCTCTAAAAGTTACCCCTGCTGTCCCAAGATTACTAAATTCATAATTATTGAATGTCGTCGCCGTTGAAGAAGCGATTACAACATACGTACCGCTTCCTTGATTAGCAACTGTTGTCGTAGCTGTCGAAGATCCAATCATTGAGAAAGTACTTCCAGAGAGTGTCGCACTCGTTCCTGAAGCAAGTCGTACATCAACTTGGCGTGAACTTCCACCAAGCGCTGTGCCATCAAAATCAGTTGCATAGCTCCAATGCTCAGTACCGGACGTTCGTGTATAGTCACCAAAAATATAGAGATCCCCGTCTACTGCAGAGTGATCCTGTGAGTAAATTGATGCTGTATCGAGTGTTGAATATGTGTTTGCACTTGAATTCCACATGGAGATGTCAGTATCACCAACAACGAGAAGCGTGCCGTACACATCTCCCGCGTGACTCTTACTATTAAGGGCACTGTCTCCACCAGTGAGTCGAAGCGTTGATCCTGTCCATGTTGTATTGCTGCCATTTGCTGCATGTGTAAATGTTCCACTTGCAGTAAGTGTCAGACCACTATTGAGCGTAAACTGGGACACATTGGTCAAAGACACTGCTACTGTTCCTGTTGCAGACTCGGTGACGGTGAAGTCTCCGGACGCACTATTAAAATCAAGAGTTGAAAATGCTGAAGTACCAGCTGCAATAGTTTCACTGCCTCCAGAAGAATTGAATCTGACAGTGCCCCCATTTGCATCAAATATTGCATTATTGTCAAACGAACCACCTATCGACAGCACCCCTGTTGGGAATACAGCATCTCCACCGAGCTCAGAAATATAGTTTCCGAGAATCGTAGTATTCGTATCGCTAAATCTGCGTGAGCGAGAGCTCTCTTCTCCGCCAGCGGTGTAAAACGATGTCGAGGTTGCCATGTTGCGGTATTCTGCATCACGCCATGCATCAGCTCGAGTAGTTGTTGATACGCGCACCTCGTCAATTCGACCATCAAATGAAATAGGTGGTACACGATTCGGTCGAAGCCCAGATATGGTGAAGTTTGCAGTTGGGTCTGAATTGCCGGCTGTAAAACTACCGCGAGCAACACCGTTTACGCGGGTCGTGACAGTACTATTTCTCACTGCATTAATTGAGACATGGTACCAATTTCCTGCAACTAGATCAGCACCAGTTGTCACATTACACGTCGTCACGGTAGTAAATGCACGCACGCACACTTCATCAGGAGCCGGTGTGCCACCAACTGATGTCCAGTCATAAACTCCCGCTGTTGAAACTCCGTACAAACTATACCCATAGGTATTAGTCTCCTGAGGTGCAGCTCCTGCGAGCGTATCAGGATTAAACCACATTGATACGTTGTACTGCGTCTGCCCATTGAGGAAGCTGCCTGTGTATTGAATCGGTGTTGTATCAAAGGATTGTGCTTTCTTTACACGCCCAGTTGAAACCTCGAGCGGGTTGTTCGAAACGGGGCTACCCGCTGTGTCTGTCTTAACACCAGTGATTGTACGAACACTATTCTGTACCACGCTCGTCGTGAGATCATTCATGTGACTGACGAGTGTATAGCCATTACTCCATACACTTCGTGCTCCATATGGAGAAGTTGATGCGTAGGCACTCGCACCACTGTTACCATAGTAGATATAGAATGTCGTATCAGTCGTTGAAGAGACTGAAGTCGCTCTAAAGTAGAGTTCACCATCAGTGCCACTCGTGTCAATTGATACGAGTTCGATTGGTACTTCAGTCACTCCGTCACTCTCCGTGACACGGATATCACTACCATCGGTCTTTACGGTACTGAAGAATGCGGATGAGAGGTCGTCGAGATTGACGTAGACTGGGAAATTCGTGAGTCCTGCATCTATTTGGGAGGCTTGGATGGTGATCGGAATACGTCGAGTCCAAGAATCATTGTACCAAGAGGTCGCGATACCGCCTCGCGTACGTACATTATTAAATGAAGAACCATTTGTACTCACTGTCTTAGAGTTTTGTACAACAAAGATTACTTCGCCCGAATTATGTGTGAAGGCACCAGTACCAGTGGTAGTAAAATCACCACTTACCGTAAGCGTACCTGATGGGAGTGTCACGGTACCAGCCTGGATACGGAATGTGTTGGATGTTGTTGCATTACTTTCTGTAAATGCCCATGAACCAGAACCAGTGAAGACGAGATTATAAAAAGCATTAAGGAATGTTCCGCCACTCTGCGTAATCGAACGACCACCAGCAGTACTACTCATGACGACTGTCCCGTTATTGTGAGCAAACACACCCCCTGTATTAAGGAAGGATCCTGCGACTGTTGTCGTTGCTGTTGGTAACGTTACCGTCCCTGTTGCAATCGTGAGATGGTTACTTACCGTGAGTGTTGGAGCAGTGAATGACCATGAACCACCAACCCCAGAGAAGGTTAAGTTATAGAATGCACTCGAGCCGGTCGTAATGATTCTGTTCGTTGTTGTTGCAATGAAGGAAACAGTTCCAGTTCGAGCAGTAAAGGTATTATTGTTGATCCAATCTTCGTATACGGAAGCACTGAATCCTGTGATTGAAGCATCAAAGGCATCGTTTGCTCCAATAGTCATTGATTGCATGGTCACATTACTTCCCAGGACAAGTGTCTTTGTCGTACCATCAACAAGCACACGTCCAACATTTTGTTTAACAGCATTATTATCTGTCCATGTCGATGGGTTAATTCCATCAAATGTAGTCGTCCCCATACCGGTCCAATAACCACTTGCACCTATCGTGAGGTTGCCAGCGACGAAAATAGATGTGGTTCCTCGAGCAAGTGTTCCAAACGACACTCCTAAGTTACCATCCACATCAAGTGTCGAAAGCGTATTCCATGTTGCTGTTCCACTCGTCTCACCAAAGGTTACGTTATTGAATCCACTAGTCACTGATCCAGTCTCATCTATTGATTCAGTTGATGAGGTGGCAGTGAATATGACCGTCGAGCCAGTCATGGTCGTTGTCGCATTATTGTCCCATGAACCACTCACTCGAATACTGTTACTACCTGCAGTAAAGGTGCCATAATTCCTAAGATCATGTGTAGTGACATCAGCTCCAGTTCCTGGTGCATACGTATTTCGTGTAAGTACAACAATACTTGCATCAGTACAACCAGTATCAGCACACATAGTGAGATCATTCCCTGCATTCACATCAAAGAAGAGATCTTCATCATTCGTGTAATCGTACATACCAATCTGTGTATTCGTAGCAGTCACAAAGTCATTTGAACCAATGGTGAGATGACGTTTTTGAAGACGCATACCTGTCACGTCAGGCGTACCATCAAATACGGTGACCCCTACAGCTTCATCCACGTCATTCGCCCCACTTATAAATGTAGTAATTACATCCCCACTGAAGAGTGGGATATTCTCAATCTCCCATGTGCCGTCTCCAAGAATTGCACCCGTCGCGCCAGACTGAAGTACTCCATTTACTGCTACTGCAACAGTACCCGCTGTGGTAGATGATACCCCGTCATACTCAAGCGCAGTACCCGATACCGTGAAGCCAGCTATCCATGTGACTGTCCAATCATCAAGTGTTGGACAATTTGCTCCACTACAATTGAGATTTCCAACAATCCGTATCTGGTTGTATGTTGTTGTATTAAGCGCTTCTAGATCAATAGGTGATGTGGTAAATCCTGTTGAATTCCCCGGAAGTGCACTATCAGGAATGAGTCCCCATACGCCAAGTCCATTAAGGAACTCGATCTGATATCGCACTTCACTTCCGCCTGGCTCAGAATCTCGCCATGACAATTCTCCCCACCCTGGTCCACTACCATCATCAAAATCTATAGTATCTGATTTAATACTACCCGAACTCAATACTGCTGGATTAACTGCGAATTGGAATCCTGTTGCACTATCGGCGACGCTCAAGCCAACAGTTGCTGCTCCTGTTCCTCCGGCACTTGCCACCAATTGAGTTCCCCATACTCCAGACGCATTAGCAGTTCCGCCTCCTGCCTGTATTTCATCACTCTCAGTCCAGCCTGTTCCTGAAACAGTGAATGGGTATACATCTCCACCGTCTCCACTTAAGAGATAGAATGCCAACGACTGGTCTTCTGTCGTCGTAATACCAGTAACTGCATGACTGGCAGCACTTCCTCCATTATAGTCAGCACCAATAACATTTATAGGATCCGTGGTACTTGCTCCGGTTACTCTAATGTAGAATCCCCAGAAATCATCCGATGATTGTGCGGGAACATTAATTGTTGTCCCCTCTGAACCATTTGCAACACGATAGAATGCTGCTGCATGAGCATCTGATACAGTGTCATTTCCTGATTCATTAATGAGTGTGAACCCAGACGGCTTGAGTGTCGTATCATTCCACTGCGCTGTTGCAGAGTTATCATCACTTCCTACCAAAATAAGGAGGAGGTCACCTGAGACCACTCCGGATGGCTTCGTGAGTGTAAGCGAACTGCCAGGAATTGCTGTATTTGATGTCCAGCCACTTTCAACCACAATCCCTCCACCGATTCCTACACTATTTGTCGCTGCATCAACTCCTGAGAGTGTACCCTTATCAAACTGAAGTCCAAGAGTTTGGAACCAAGTTGACACTTGCACTGGTTCACCTGACGTTGCAGTCGTAAAACTCCATGGCTCTGACCATGTTGAAAAATTATCGCTTCCGCTTGGATCTTTAGCGCGAGCACGCCACCAGTACGTTGTACTTGCAGAAAGTGCGTCTCCTGGTTGAATTTTATACGAAATCGTGTCCCCTGAATCAAATGGGTTTGTGTCCCCACCATTAACAAGATTCACGAATCCTGTTGGTGAAGTGCTTGAGTTTCTTGTAGTGCTTCCCGTAGCGAAATTGTAATCTGTTGACCACGATACTTCGTACTCAATGTCGTCATTCTCTGGGTCAGAAGAAGAGAAGCCGAACGTTGGAGATGTTGTTGCAAATTTTTCATTATCAAATGGAGCACTGAGCGTTGGTACTTCTATACTTTCTGCCCATGCAAGTGTCCAATCAAGAAGTGTTGGCGCTCCAGTTCTAAAGTTTGCTCGAATGCGTATGACGTCGTACAGTGTGACATCAAGCCCACTAAGGTCAACGGGTGATGAGTCGTATCCAGCCGCATTTCCAGAGAGCGCACTGTCTGGAATCAAGAACCAGTCCCCATCATTTTCGTATTCAATATGGTAGAGAATATCATTTGCAGAACCTGTCTCGTTAAATGAAAGCTCCCCCCACACATTACCAATTGTTGCGTCGCTAAAATCAATCGCTGTTGATGTAGTCGTCGCGACCGTAGATCCACTTGCAAAAGCGACGAGATCGCTCGCAGTTGCTTCAGTACCATCATGAGTGTTTGTTTCAAACTGCTCCTCAGTTGTTTGGTACCACGTAGAGACAGTGAGTGATGTGTCTACTGTAAAACTCTGTGGAGTAGACCAGTCTCCATATGCAGCAGATCCACTCGCATCCTTAGAACGCACTCGCCACCAATACGTGACCCCATTGCTGAGTGACGACGGAATTGTGTAACGCATTCTTGCATAATTATTAAACGGTGTTTTGTCTGAAGGAGTAGCAATGTTAAGGAAATCATCCAAATTAGTCTCTGAATCAGTATCTATCACTGTGGAACTGAAAGCATAGTCATTATCAATCTGAATCTGATAATCAACTTCATCACCATTTTCATCGTAGCCAATAAACTCAAACCATGGTGATGTGCTTGCAAGCTTTTCATTATCAAATGGCGCAAACATGTCTTCGATCAGTGGAGAAGCGTTTGTTACAAGTGTCGGAAACTGGGTGTAGGTATCAAGTTCTGTCCCGTCTGCATTAACCATTCTGAAACAGTACTGTGCTCCCGGTGTTGCATCATTATTTTGTAAAGCAAAATCCCACTCGGCAGCTTCACCAACATTAATAGCATTTGGATTGGGTACTGTTGGATTTCCTTCCTCATAGGTTTCGAGTACATCTGAGTCAGTGAGCAATAGTGAGGTGAGCTCATACCCATCAGCGCTTCCACCCATCGATTCATCCGAAACGGTATAGAAATCCGTAGAGGTCGCCATATTGCGATACTCAGCGTCTCGCCATGCATCAGCTCGAGTCGTTGTCGATACACGGACCTCATCAATTCGTCCATCAAAACCGATGTTTCGTTGGGGTGTACCACGTAGATCACCGATAGTGAAGTTTGCACCCACGTTGTTCTCACTACCATTAATATACGATAGTCGCTGTACTCCATTGACTCGAACAGTAGTGGTACCTCCGTCAATTGCATTCACCGATGTGTGGTACCAGTTACCTGTAGCTAGCCCTGCGCCACTTGTTGGCACACATGTGGTGGCTGTATCTTCATACGCACAGAGACGTAGCTCAGTGAGATTACCTGTACCCCCTGCAGTAAGCCATTGATATGGTGCGGCTGTTGGTGAAATACCGTAGAGTGACAATCCATAGGTGCCCAAGTCTCCACCCCCGGTGAGTGCATCGGGATTAAACCAGAGTGAGACAGCGTATTGGGTTGCATTTGTGAGCATGGTACCGGTGTACTGTATGAGATCAAGGCTAAAGTCTTGAGCCTCTGAAACAGGACCTGTACTTACTTCTGCAGGATTTCCAGCACTCGTCTTTACTCCATTGAGCGTCCCGGCACTATTCTCGACGACACTCGTCGTGAGATCATTCATATGGCTCACGAGAATGTATCCATTACTCCATACACTTCGTGCTCCATATGGAGAAGTTGATGCGTAGGCACTCGCACCACTGTTACCATAGTAGATATAGAATGTCGTATCAGTCGTTGAAGAGACTGAAGTCGCTCTAAAGTAGAGTTCACCATCAGTGCCACTCGTGTCAATTGATACGAGTTCGATTGGTACTTCAGTCACTCCGTCACTCTCCGTGACACGGATATCACTACCATCGGTCTTTACGGTACTGAAGAATGCGGATGAGAGGTCGTCGAGATTGACGTAGACTGGGAAATTCGTGAGTCCTGCATCTATTTGGGAGGCTTGGATGGTGATGCGAGTCCTACTACTCCAATTTTCGTCGTACCAATCATCCATCGCAATACCATTTTCATATCCGCGCCAGAGCGCTGTAGTACTTGCAGCATCACCCACGTCGTACCATGTGAGATCAACGCTACATGTATCCCCTTCAGCATACTGTAAATTGAAGAGCTCAGAATCTGCACTTGCATTTGTACTCGAACCAACAAGTGACATGCGAAGCCGGAGTACATCAGCATTGAGTACTGCACTCGATGAGTCAATCGCTTCATTTTCATTTAGATCTACGCCTCCAACCGGCCATATGTCCGTTGGTGTGGTTGAAGCAGCATTTACATACCATTGGTAATCTTGCTGTACAAATTGGGGCGAGAGCACCCAACTCACGGTCCAATCTTCTAGTATTGGCGAGGTACTCGCACTGTCTTGCTGTAACTCCATCTGAAGACAAATACGATTGTAAGTCGTTGTAGATAGTGTTGAGATATCAAGTGGGCTCGTATCACTGGTAAAGCCTGTACTGTTTCCAGGAAGCGCTCCGTCAGTGATGATGGTGTCGCACACAGTAGTACTCGAGTAATACAAGCGCATGCGCGTCTCAGAACCTGCTGGCTCAGTGACGCTCCAACTCACCTCTCCCCATGTGCTTTGATTTGGCACTGAATCATGATCAACTTCAGTTGACATTATGGTTCCTTGGCTACCGGTACCTGCAACCTTTAAACTGATACCACTCATTGAATCATGCGTACCAGCGGCACTCGCGGTATGTCCGGAGGCTTCTGTCCCCGCCGTCGTGACGTTCCGATTATTGATATGGAATCCAAGACCCCAGTTAGTACCCGGTACATACGTTGCCGCAACAGACGATGGACTCGGCCAGGTTGCATTTGACCATGTGGTTACTGTACGTACACCAGCACCAGCTGTTGAACGTGCGAGATTAATGACCTCAATTGCTTGATCTCCTTGATTGATAGTGAGACCAGCTGAGAATGGACCTACTGTGGCATTTGCAGTGGCGCCACTGAAGTAGTTGCGTGCATCAGTCACTACAGTTGTTTGATCAACTCCTGCAAAAACAGCTGCATATACGTAATTGTAATAGGAGGTTCCACCAGTAATGGTCACATCGAGGTCGTCCCCCGAGGCAGCAGCAATTCCCGCATCATTGAGGTAGAAAATGTACGTATGATTTCGGTTGGTAGCATTTGTCGCATCCCCCACAGCAAGGGTCATAGCCTGACCGCCGTACGTCACACTCACGGACTGTGTCCCTACTGTGGTTCGAGTAGAACCAATTGCAACTACGAGCATTCGGTCAGTGCCTGCTGCTATTGCATAGCTCGCATTAACTGTTCCTGCTGGGTACGCAGTACTTGCGTACTGTTGCAGCCAGTCTGCTTGAGTCGTGATGACCGTTGAAGGAGTTCCGATGGTCTCAATCTCAACACTGTCTCCACTTGTCGTTGCATTTGAAAGTGTGGCTTCATCAAACTGTGCATCAGTGGTTTGGTACCATTCAGGTACTCCTATAAACGTATTAACCGACATACTACGTGCAGTTGAAGTAGCACTCCATGTGTTGGTACCAGAAGGATCTCGTGCGCGTACTGCCCACCAATAGGTTGTGCCTACCGTAAGCTCATCTCCAGCCTGGAGTGCATAGGTTGTCGTCGCCCCTGAGGCAAATGTTGATGCACTCCATCCTGCATCAGTCGGATAATTTGAAGACTGCTTCGTCAAGATTGGCGAAGTGAGATTTGAACTTGTACTTACAATAAGCTCAAATTCCATTGCGTCACCCTCAAAGTCAGTCGCAGCAAAACCTCCAAGTGTCGGTCGTGTTGTCGTGGCACGAAGATTATTAAACGCAGGATAAAGCGCGAGATTTGGCGTATACGGTATCTGATTTGGAACCGCCCAGTCCACAGTCCAATCATTAAGCGACGGTGAGGTGGTACCAAAACCTAGATCGAAGGTCATCCGCAGACAGATGCGATTATAGGTCGTCGTTGAAAGTGTATTGATGAACAACTCTGACGCCGTAACATCAAATCCAGTACTATTTCCTGGAAGTGCCGAGTCAGGAAGTATGGTGTCGCAGGCAAGCGTACTCGTATAGAACAACTGGAGTCGTGTATCGGTATGCGTTGGCTCAGTCGTATTCCAAGTCACTACTCCCCAGTCACTCTGTCCGGATACAGAGTCAAAATCTACTTCAGGCGACATTACGGTACCTTTCACGTGTGAAGGATTAATAGCGAACTGGAATCCAGATGAGCTATCGTTCACAGAGAATGCAACCGTGGCAGCACCAGTTGCGCCCGCAGTCACCATCGAACGTGTTCCCCACGTACCAGCAGATCCATTTCCTCCAGCCCCTACCTGAACTTCTGCACTCTCACTCCATCCAGTTCCTGAAACACTAAATGGGTATGTATCATCCCCATCACCAGAGATGACGTAGAATGCGAGCGTATTATTGACCGTTGTATTGACGCTTGTAACGGCGTGACTGACAGCTCCTGCATCGTCATTATCTGCTCCGACTACATTGATTGGATTTGTTGTTGATGCTCCCGTTACTCGAATATAGTATCCCCAATAATCGGCTGAGATTTGAGCAGGAACACTCGTTGTCGCTCCTTCTGTTCCGTCTGCAACTCGATAAAATGCAGCGGTGTGTGTATCGGATGTGGTGTTTCCCGATTCATTGATGAGCGTGAATCCTGTTGGTTTAAGTGTCGTGTTATTCCACTGCGCGTTTGCAGTATTGTCATCATTACCCACGATGATCATCAAAAGGTCCCCGATTTCTACATTTGATGGCTTCGTGAGTACGAGTGATGCACCTGGAGATGTGGTAGCTACTCTCCAGCCACTCACAACGGTCGGGACAGCAGTACTTGTTGTCGCGAGCTGTGCAGTACCGGAGGTCGAAGCTGTATTTGTGAGTGTTCCTCTCTCAAATTGGCTACCTTCAGTCTGGAACCACGTCGATGGATCAATACCAGTCGTATACGTAAAACTTCGGACACTACTCCATTCACCCCAAATATTACCAACTGTTTCTTTCGCTCGAACACGCCAATAGTACGTCACTCCATTTGTAAGCGCAGTCTGTATGGTAAAGCGCATCTGTTCATTTTCGGTATACGGATGTGTATCGGTCGATGAGGCGGTATTGCTAAAACAATTCGGTGTACATCCGCTTTCATTGTCTGATGTCCGATCTCCAACAGGTGAAGTACCTACATCAACATCATCATCCCATTGGAACTGGTATACCAAGGTATCACTACCGTCAGGATCATTTGCAGTAAATGTGAAGGATGGTGTTGAAGTACCAGTCTGTTCATTATCAAAAAGCGCAATAGTAGTAGGTGCCTCAGGCACAGCACCTCCTACATCTCGCTTTGCAAACACTGCAGTTCTGAATGGAGGTATCGTTGCTACCGCTGAGAAGTTTGTGACGTCGACTTGATGCGTATGTGCATTAGTCGTGACTGTATTATCAATAGTCACAAGGTCACGAGTCTGTGTACCACTTGGCCCCTGCGAGGTTACGGTAATGTTACTGTGAGTCGTCGTTGCAGCTCCGCCAGTGCCTCCATAAGTCGTGCTCGCTTTTACAAAGCGATTTTCAAATGGATCAGATGGTCCTGAGAGATCACCCCACCCGAGCGGTGCTTCATCTGTCCACATTGCAATCATTGCATCGGTTGGAGATGACGTTGCATTTAGTTTTCCGAGTACTGCTTCTCGATATGGTGGTTCATGGTTGACTGTACCAGTGACAGAACTCACGATGTGTGTGTGGTTAGCAGACGCAGTATTTACCAAATTGTCACCTGCCGCTGCGGTAGTAAAGTTTCCTGTCGCCACAAGACTTCCGGTAATACTGTGCGTGTGTGTATTAGAACTACTTGCGGTTCCTACCGTCGTTGTTGCTGCACCTCGTATATACCTTCCATCTTGTGCGGAATACTGTGTCCAACCAGTTGGAACGGCCGCATCAAAAATCGCAATGGCTCCCGCTGGGATTGTTGGTGGTGAACCAGCAGAATTGTACTGAATCACTACTAATTCCCGATAGGCGGGAAGATTGTTATCAGTTGAAATTGTGGGAGTATATGTGTGTGCGTGAGCAACTGTAGGCACATTCGTAGCACCTCCACCACCAGAGTTTATTGACGTACTTGAAGCAGAGGCGGTAACTCCACCCGTTGCAGTGTGTGTGTGTGTCGAGACCCCACCATTAGTACCTGCAGTAGAAGAACCCTGAATGAATCGTTGATAGAACACGTCCCCTGGCAGACACGATACACAGGTCCATCCTGATGGGATGTTTGTCCCGTCCCAGTACAAGAGCATATTTCCTGTCGCATCTGAAGCAATCTGCCACTGTCGGTGTTCAACAAATACAATATTTGTGGATGTAGCAACAACAAGAGGGGCGTCCCCAGTCGCAACTTCATCAAGAACAACGGTGCTGGTAGCCGTTTCTACATCTTCTTCCATTTCAACACCAGTATCTTCCGGGATTATTTCTTCTTCTAACAAAGGTACAGATTCATCTTCCACCTCAGTAGTAAACTCTGTTGTTTCAGCTTGTGTGAATAAGAACTTACCGATAACTTTCTTAAAGACCGAGACATACGATGATTCGTCACCCTCAGTCTGAAGAGATGATTCGGTTGGTTCGGGAGCTACTTCCTCTTCTGGAGCCTCAGCTTCAGACTCAGTCGAAGGAACAGGTTCTGGTTCTACAGGGGTTTGCTCAGGTGTGATTTCACCTGTCTCGCTCTCAACTGTAGACGAATCATCTGTTGGCACAGGCTCTGATGTTTCAGGAGTTACTGGCTCTACCGGAGACTCGTCTACCACTGGAGTGGATGATGCTTCAGGCTCGATAGGACTCTGTGTATCAGGTTCCATAGAACCTGATACATCAACCGGACCCTGACCTTCCGTGCCCTCCTCTATGACTTCTGGTGACTGCACTTCCTCCCCAGTAACGGCAGCAACTGGCTCAATTTCATTTGAAATAAGTTGAGCGGGGCCAAGCTCATAGAGATATGGTGATATATCGGGAGCATCAAATTCATACGAGACCGTAAGGCTCGAACTACTCGCCATATCCACCTTCCAGACGAGTTCAGTGTAGCTTTCCTGTGGTCTGATCTCTGCATCAGTATTAAATATTGCAAAACTTTTTGGTACACGCTCGACTATCTCACCAGTAAATGATCGACGCAGTGCATGGACGGTGAGTTCCATTGCGTATGGTGACGGTGGATAAATTCGAGTTGGCCCACTGCGCTCAATCACAATAGGTTGATTGCTTGCTACAAAGAACGTCTCTAGCGTATGTGAAATTACACTTCCAGACTCATCGACTCGCTCAAGGTACATTTCGTATTCACCTGGAACTCCTGTTACAAATTGGCTGCTGTAGTCCGGAACATCAATGACATTGTTTCCATTACAGTAACCCGAAGGGAGAACTTGTGTGCTCGATATAAAGCCATTTGGGTCAGAAATGTATAGATTGAGATTTGCGTCACAGAGTGTATTTCCATTTGAGGTAAGCGCACCCATTGAAATATCTGCAACATCACCACTTTCATAGGTCGTTTGATTGCTGTTGATTGAGAGAAGTCCCCACTGGAATTCAAATGTATCAGTCGAGACGAGTCCTCCTTCATTGATTTCGAGCTCAACGGTGTAGATACCCGGGAAAAGCTGTTCTTTATCAGCCTCTGTCAACACAACTGAAATGAGCCCCTCTTGTGTGACCGTTACCTCAGGTGAGATCTCAACTTCCTCCCCTTCATTGTGGACAAATTCCACAGACTCTACTGTTGCCAGATCTCGTCCAAAGAAACTCCTAAACGCCTGCACGAGGAAATTACGTTGTGAGTTGTACCGGAGATTAAATTGTGGCAATTCCTCACGAAGGAAATCAAGTTTCTCACTCAAGAGTTCCATACTCACAGGGCCATCCAAGTGCTTCAACATTTCATCAGATGAAAATCGTTCCTTGAGAAGTTCCTTATCAAATACGACCGTCCCAACCTCAAGCCACGCAGCATCTATGTAGAGAGACTGAAGTTGTTTCACGTCTCCATCAAATGAAATCGTGATGACAAGTTGCTTGAGAAGCTCTGGGTCTGTTATTGATGGGAGTGGAATGAGGTAATAGCCACCATTAATCGCATTCGATATTTCAGCATCAAGTAATATGCTTCCCGCATCTCGAGAGAATTCTCCAAACGAATATTCTACAGAAACGAACCCGGGCTTCTGTCCATTACTCATGTCATATTGACCAGCGAGCGAGAGACGAAGTTGTAAATTATTAATAAACTGTCCGGAAGCGAGCCCTGGGATACCAAAATTACTCAAAGTAATCTGTGGAGCAGCATTTGTTTCTTGTATAGGTTGAGCAACTGTTTGTCCACCAGTAGGTGCAGGTTCTTCGTCCTCGATTGAAGAGGTCGCTTCTTCAGCTGCTGGCAATATTTCTTCAGTCTCAGTTACGACTTCATCAGAAATAGTTTCTTCGGGTATTGAACTACTGGTCTCTTCCTCTGCAATAGGGATCTCTTCAGATGTTAATTCCTCCTCATTCAAAGGCTCGGAAGATTCCTCGTTAGTTTCCAAGATAAGTTCAGTCGTTTCAGCTTGCGTGAACAAGAACTTACCGACAACTTTCTTAAACACTGAGAAATAGGAAACTTCCTCCGGTGCTATTTCAGGAGAATCATTACTTGATTGCGAATCAGATTCCTCGACAGCTGGAACGACTGTTTCTGTGACTGGGTCTTCTTCAGGTATTTCAGGAGAAACATCATCCTGCGGAGCTTGAGTATCACCTTCTGCATCTGGTAAATTCTCATTCTGCTCTGCATTACCCTCCTCAGTGCTATCTACTGACTCAGACTCGACCGAAGTATCCTCATCTGCTGTTCCAGAGTTTGAATCAGCATGTTGCAGCGCATACTCCCGATCAATGTGTGCAGAATTACTCGTATTAAACTCATGCGTAAGTGACTGCTCACTCAAATCCTGATTATTCACTGTCTGCACATTCAACCATCCTTGAGAAGAAATATCTGAAGGATACACATCAATGGACTCATTCTGAGGTTTAAAACTGCTTTCCTTTTTGGCTTGTGCAACAGATGCATCGAATGAAGAGAGAAGCGTAAATGAAAGCAGAACACAGAAAGCAACGCATGCGAAGAGGACTTTTCTCTTACTGCGCTGAATATTTGTAACATGAGAAAAATTAAAAATTTCAACAAAATTTGTTACATACTTAATTTTTTGTGTACTAAAATCAACAAAACGCCACAGCTTTGATTCCAGCGCTCTAAATATGATTATTTTATTGTCCGCTCTTGTTTTTCTTGAGAAAAATCTCATCAACTCAACAAGCAACCCGACCACTTTATTAGAGTGGGGGCTAATTGTAATTATAGCGCGCTAAACGTTCGTTTAGTGCGCTATGACTGTGGATTGGAATGTATTTGTTACTTTAGAATTTTATTGACGTCACTTATTTCCTTTTCTATAAGCGTCTCAGAGACTTCGAGTGCCTGATTGAGGCCTTCTACAGCTTCACGCTCCTTCTTTGATAGTCGTTGTTTCTTAGTAATGAGGTTAATCTGATCGTAAATTTCGTCACGAAGTGCAGAGAATATCTTTTCCATCTGGTCCTGAATTTCCTTCGTCTCTTTACGAAGTTTGTGCTCCTTCTGGTCATGCTGCTTTCGTAGATAAATCATATACCCTGTCTGGCAGAAGAAAAGGATTATGAGGAGCATAATTATGAGATTCTTTCCCTTGAAGAAATCCCAAATTGAACTTTCATCAATAACCGCTGATGGAGGAAGCCATCCGGCAGTAATAAGGACAGGGACAGTTGAACGCATCTTATTGCCTGCAAAGTCATATGCTACAACCTCAACAGTATATGTTCCGTCCTCGAGCTTATTGAGAAGGTAACCAAGTTTCGCCTCATCAGGCGTTACTTCAATCATCTCTTGGTCGGCGATGGTCATTTCGTATCGCTCAATACCTGAAGTTTCATCTTTTGCTTCAAAGGTGAGCATCGGGAATGATGTAGGTGAGTTGCCAGCACGCACATTTATCGTAAATGGCTGCGGAGGTTGCGTATCAATCTTCAACATTCGATGCAGAATACCTCCCCACCCAACCTGATTCTTAAATTGAAGCGTCAAGTACTGCACTCCTTCAAAAAGTACTTCATCATTAGTTGTAAACTCTTCAATCGGAGGGTCATATCGGGTGACTGGTGTAAAGTCTGATGACGTTGCAATATCGAGCGCTACTTCAGTAACATCAAATGGAAGCGTCCAGGTAAAAATACCAGTCTTGGTTGAATACCATAATTCAGGATCTAAAAATGTGGTTGAGCCTGCCTCTGGAGCGCGGGGTGGATCACCAAATGTAATAGTTGCATCGTCAGATGGCTCTTCTGCAACAGGCTCTTCTTCGGATGGTGGAGGTGTTACCGGTGCGGTTGCCGCGGTTACTGTATAGCTTGCTGGATTTCCACGTGTATAGACATCAGTGCCGAGGCCGTCAGCCGCAAGCACTGAAGCTGACGCAACAGTGGCTGCGCCTGTTCCTTCCGCAAGTGTTTTAAAGGTTACAGCAATCAGGGTTGACCGTGCAGTGAACGGTGTCGGACTTCCTCCTCCAAAGTCAATGGTACCAGCACTGTTTGAAAAGGTTGGTTCTGTTGTCCATAGTGAAAATACTGAACCAGTTTTTGAAACACTTACCACCGAGAGCTTTGTATTATCAAATGACAATTTCGCTTCAACCGCATTGACACTTTTACCCTGTGGATCAACCTGCACCGTCACCGTGAACGATTGTCCAATTGCATAACTGCCCGTTGATGGCGAAAAGTTGATTTCCGCCGCATGTGCAAACGTCGCTGCACCAAAAAAACCGAGTGCAAGCACCGTGAGGTAAAATATTTTTCTAAATTGATTTAAATGAACTGAAAGAACCATAAACGTAAGACACATCACTGCTCCTTTGTACGTGCTCGACTTATCTTTAAACGAACCTTCTCCTTTTCTTCAGGTCGCAGAAGAGGAAGGATAAGGACCAGTACTCCATTCTTAATCTTTGCCTCTGCACCCTCAATATCAACACTTTCTGGTAAGATGATTCGTCTATAAAAATCGCCCCAGACGCATTCTTCAGTAAAGAAAGCACCTTCAGGCTTTTTCTTTGGGAATGCCAAATGTTCTGGGCGCAACCGCTTACCCTCAATAAGCACAACATCGGCATCACCCTCAATAGACACATGAATATCGGTGAGCTCAGCCCCGGCAGCTTGTGCATATACGGTAATAAGATCAGTCGTCTGAAATACATCGACATCGAGTTGCACAATCTTATCAAGTGCCGTTTCTTCTTCGCTCGATTGCAGACGTTGTTCAGTTCGAATACCTCTTCCCTTGAGTCTTTGCAAAAAGGACATACGATATCATTCTACTTGAAATGTTCAAAATATTACTGCGACTTATACACAAATGTTGCTTTAAGAAGATATCAGAAAAATGCTGACAGAAATTACTATCGCTGCAACTCCGAGGGGCGGTACACCTTTCGCAGAGATTGGCCCAGGCCACTCTCTCTGCCTACTGCATTCACCTTGTGTTCAAGGTCCTAAAAAAGCACCCCGTGCTTTTTTAGCCCGTCCAGTTGAAGATCATGATTGAAAAATTAAATGAAGAAATGAAAGTAATGAATATTCTGAATTTATGTCCCGATTTTCCCCTTTCAAGGGAAAATCGCTGGACCACGCCAATTATCCAGTCCAATTAAAGATCATGATCGAGAAGTCCGTCAAAGATACCTTTCCGTCACGATTGATGTCTGCAGGTGGATTTGAAGCACCTCCGTTTGAATTCCACCAGTAGAGAAGAATAGAAAAGTCGATTAGATTTACCTTGCCGTCACGATTCAGGTCTGATGTTTGTGGTACTTGCGCCTGTGCACCTACTCCGTAATATGTAAAGTCAGAAAAATTAGTCGAGACACCTCCATCCTGGCGAGCTTTTGCCCTTACCTTGTACGTACCTGTTTGAAAACCTGAAGTACTTAAATCGATTGACCACGCACCATTTGCGTCGGATGTAGCGGTGAGTGTTTTAAGACTGGCACTTGATTTATCATTTTGATTTTCAATAGTAATGGTAGCGTCTGGAATCGCAAATCCTGATATTTGGACTATACTATTAGGATCGACAGGGTTTGGGGTCACCTTGATTGAAGGCATTACATTAATGTTAGAAAGTGTCGAACCACGAGCCCCTGAGACGGTAAATGTTGTCGAGAAAGTACTTGAACGAGTGCCGTTTTTATCTACAGCATACACACCAAAGGTATATACGCCACGGGCAATAAGATCAATGAGTACAGAAAATTCTCCTGTTGTCCCTGCTGTATCCTGCTCAGCAATCTGACCGTCGACGAGTACATACACCGTACTACGCGGGAAGGCGTACCCATTAACAATAACCCTACCATCGCCACTCTGGTACACTTTCTCTGACCCCTCCAGTCCACCTCCGCCATCGTCTCCACCACTTGATGATCCTGTACCCCCTCCGCCACCTCCACCTCCGCCTCCGCCAGAAGAGCCACCACTCGAGTCATCACCACCGGAAGGATCTCCCCCACCATCATCTACATCCCCCGAACCTTCTCCTGTACCAGAGCCCTCTCCTTCATCTTCACCCTCTGCTCCTGGTGTTCCTTCCGGATATTCAGGCACAGTAAAGGTGAGTACATAGTCATCAATATTTACGTTCCCTTCATCGTCAATACAACGAATGAAAAACGTGTAGGTGGTACTTGTGGACACAGATATTGTTTCAGGATGAATCGTCGTAAAATTTGAAGTAAACTCAGACCCCATTGAAAAGTATGGCGTGCCTGAGGCAGTGCTATATCGACATTTCGAAAACTCATCAGTCTCAACGGAAATTTGCACTGCAAGTGAAGTACCTGAAATAGTTCCTGAAGGAGCCCCATTGAAGCGGACTGGTGGGTCAGTCTCCGTCGTGTCAAGATTAGGAACCGAGACTCTATCGACAGTAGCCACATGTCCTCTCACTCGCTCATCAGTACCTCCACCTCCTGCCTCAATATGAAACTCAAATGTACCTGTTGCTGATGGATTAAGTAAACCAACATCTGTAGTAGTCGCATTTGTTGTGTGTGAACCAATAAGTAGACGAATGTATCTATTTGCTGGAATCCCAGTGGTCGAATTGAGTGTCACTTCAATATTCCCTGAAGTCCCAGTCGTAATTGCCACACCATCATCCACGGCATCAGGAGTCACTGTTGCTGTACGAAGCGTATACCCTGACTCTGCTGAAGCTGATACATACATTTCAACATTATCAATATCAAAATCAGATACAGGTACAGTAAACGCTCCATCCTCAGGTATGAATCGTACATAGCCACCAGGTGGAATAGCAACGGTCGTCTTAAACTGTATGGTGTGGTTTGAATACTCACTCGGAACAGAGTTAGAAAGTGTGTCCTTGTACTCGTGTATTGTTGCAGCAAAAACTGCATGTACTACAAATAAAAAAGACAAAACGCTCAGTGCAACAAAAGCGAGTTTAAATAAATCTTTATATAAAAAACGGCCCCATACATCCATGGTACTTGCTTATTGTACCGTACGTAACCACTGATTATTGACTCCCGGTGCGTATAAATCCATCCTCAGTGCTCATTTGTATAGAACATGCTTCCCTGAGCAAAGTTCGAGATAAAAGAAGCATTAGGAAAAGCATTATCGCTAATATTCTTATATTTCAGTTATTTTGAGACGTCTAGCCCTTTCATCATGAACGATGAAAGGGAGACGGAAGTTCGCAATAGTCGCTACTTCTTACAGAAGCTGTTTAGGTTGTTGCAAGTTTGTCTCCAGAGTCACAAACTTGCTAACAACCTCTTGCAAAAGTGCACAGCACTTTTTCACTCGTTGCTCACTTTTTATAAAACCTGATTTCCTGAGCAAAGTTCGAGGCAAAACTAAGTTTTTGATTAAGCCCTACTTGGCGTAGGGTGAGATGAAAAACTGACGTTTTAACGAGGAAATTTGCCAGGAAAGCAGGTTTTATTTCACACATCTAAAGCCGATACCTATACTCGCAGACGTAGGGAGTGTATCGGCATGAATTGAATAGGTACCTGCATCTTTACCACTATCGTAGTAACCGCCACGGATCATACCGTAAGCACCTGTCTCATTAACCCAGAAATAGTCTTCCCCAAAAAGTGACTGGGGGATATCAGTTGAAACGATAGCGACTCCTCCAACATCGACTTGTGCAACATACCCTTCCTGAGGCAGTAATCGTTCTTTATATTTTCCATCGATTATGTCATCACTTACCCACTCCCACACATTACCCACAAAATCATATGCACCATGTGGAGAAACACATTCTGCATAGGCACCTGTTTTTGAAACTTGTTTAGAATTTACATTACATGCTGCTTCTACAGTGGTCATACCAAGACTGAGTTGATACCACTCCTCTGCGGTCGGTAAGCGCTTACCAGCCCGTGCACACATCTGCATCGCCTGATCACGAGTGACAAACCCCCATGGTGTAACCTCTGCTTTAGATTCAGCACTACACTCTACTGAGTCCAGATTTTCGCTTGAAGCCATTATGCTTCCTGGACTTACATGC
>CAZCWH010000002.1:0-1638 GCA_964502345.1 uncultured Candidatus Saccharibacteria bacterium
ATGCAGAGGCAGAGTTTGCATTTGATCGCACAAAGTGGGGAATCACCACAGCCTCAGGGTCATTCTTTGATAACCTCGCTGATAAGGTCATTGATGATATGGTCACGCTTTCATTCAACTTAGTCGCAGAGAAGCAGTAGACAGTGATGATGGAGAGAGGGCGGAAAATATGTTAAGGTATGAAACGCGCTTAAAGCGCGTTTCATATTGCCAGTTCGTCTAATGGTAGGACGCATCCCTCTGGAGGATGTTATTGGGGTTCGAGTCCCTGACTGGCAGCTCACATAGAAAAGGCCGGCTTCATGCCGGTTTTTTCTGTGGGCAAGCGGACCCCAGTCAGGAACTCGAAAAGGTTGTCGAATTTTCTGAAAGAAAAGTCATACAACCTGAACTGATTCTGTAAGAATCGAGTCCCTGACTGGCAGCTAATAAATAAAAATAAATCCTACACCCTCGATCACGAGTTGCATCTCTCTGGAATAAGGGTAATATTTTTATATGAAACGAAAAGACGATGAAAAAAATCATCTCGCATTTCTTGCAATACCAGTCGTTCTCTCAATACTACTCGGCTTTTCAACTGATGTACTAGGGAAAGAAGTGAGTATTCCTACAATGGGTGAAGAGGTACGCTATGGTGAGGATGAGGAACAAGACGATTCAAAAGAAGAATACTCTAAACAGCACCTATTAAGGCATGCGGTAGCTGTGGGTGATTATGCACTTTTTCTCCAGCTCGCAAAAGAAACATCTTATGGAGAGATTATGACTGAAAGTGCATTTCAGGAACTTGTAAAACGATATAGATTACAAAGAAGTGGGTATCACCCAACGTCAGTTCATTCATGGGGCAACGAGGGGTAGTTCAGCTTATTGTTCAAAAAAAGTTCTAACATCATCCCAGACAGCCAGCTCGCATAGCGACGAGAATTTGTCATATATACTCACCAGATTCATCGTAGGTGTCAGCAAATCAGATTGTTTACATTAGAATATATCAAACATAGCCTTGTCGTATACTTAAGGTGGAGGGAAGTTATTAGTAATTTTTGAAGTCTAATTTTAAATAGCAGTATGTTACTTGCAAAAAATATTTCTATCGTTTTTCTTGGTCTCATGCTCCTTGCATTTGGAACAGTGGTTTTTGCTGGCGAAAAGGTGCAGGTATGTCATTCAACATCTTCTGAATCAAATCCAACAGTTGAGATTGTGGTAAGTGAAAACGCACTGCAGACACACCTTGATCACGGAGATACGGTTTACGATCCAATAAATGGTTGTGGTGGTGGAGGAGGTGGTCCTGATCCTATATAATCAAAACAGTGAGCTTAAAACAAAGCACCCGAAAGGGTGCTTTGTTTTTCTGTATCTCCTTGGATGAATTAAAGGAGGATTATTGTTCAATAGTTGTTTTGATATAATAGGCGCATGAAAACAAAAACAACAAAAAAGGTTGATGCAGCATATGTAGACGGGTTTGTGTTTAGAGTGGCGAAGAATAAAGTAGCAGCTTACAAGAAGATGGCACGCGAAGGGAAGGAGGCCTGGATGAAGTTCGGTGCACTCGACTATAAGGAATGCAAAGGAGATGATCTTGCGACAGTTGGCATGGACGGGAAATCTTCACCGCTTACATTC
>CAZCWH010000002.1:1648-34223 GCA_964502345.1 uncultured Candidatus Saccharibacteria bacterium
GACTGTTTGGTTCTCATTCATTACTTTCAAAAATAAGGCGCATCGAAACGCGGTCAATAAAAAAGTCATGGCATACTTCGACAAGAAGTATGCCAACATGACAAATTTCTCGATGCCTTTTGATGAGTCACACATGGCGCGCGGAGGTTTCTCAGTTGAGGTCGGTTAAATTCAGATCCTAGCACGAGGCAAACCTGAGAGGATTTCAGCTTTTTCGGCTTCTTTCTTGCCTCAGTTATTTTATTGACTTGCTGTGTAGCCATCACCGTTTCTTTCAATTAGAATGAATGACATGAAAAAACTTATTATGTGGAATGTCGTGACACTTGATGGCCGTTTTGAGGGAGATACACCGTGGGATCTCTCTTTTCACGAACTTGTTTGGGGGCCTGAATTGGAAGCCTTGAGCATAGCGCAGTTGGAGGAGGCGAGCATGCTGGTGTTTGGCGAACATACCTACAAAGGTATGGCGGAGTATTGGTCAAATGCAGAAGGGGCAGATCTAAAGGTCGCAGGGTATATGAACAGCATAGCGAAAATAGTTTGTTCACGAACACGAGAGACGGCCGAATGGAATAATACAGTTATTGTTCGTGACGCAGTTGATGAAATTAAACGTCTCAAAGAGGAAGAGGGAGGACCTATGTATGTCTTTGGTAGTGGGATACTATCGGAATCACTCATGAAGGCCGGGCTCTTTGATGAAATTCGTTTATGTGTCGCCCCAACTATCTTGGGGAAAGGCCGGTACCTATTTACTGACTCTGACGAATCAAAAAATCTAGCATTGCTTGAGGCGAGACCACTTCAGAGTGGTGGAGTGATTCTTCGCTATGCTGTGAAGCATTAAAACTAGTTCAGATGACAGCTGGTCCAGGTTAGGGACTGGCTATATACGATTTGGTATGTCGGAGAGGAAACTGAGGAGACATTCTGCTATACTCTTGCCGTAAATGCTCTCCGGGGCAAACGTACACTATATGATTGGAATCATCTATCGACACATAGTAAAGCCCGTTTTGTTTCACTTCCCGGCTGATACGGTACATGAGCTATTTCTCAAGATTGGGAATTTTTTAGGACGACACGCAAGTACTCGTATGCTCACTCGAGCGTTATTCTCAATACAAGATCCAACCTTGCATCAGGAAGTTGCCGGAGTTCATTTTGCTAACCCGGTAGGACTCGCTGCTGGTTTTGATTATGACGCTGACCTTGTGGCGATCGCTCCATGTGTCGGCTTTGGATTTAATACGATTGGAACGCTGACTCATGATGGCTACGGAGGAAATCCAAAACCCATGCTCGGGAGATTGCCGAAGTCGCAGTCACTACTAGTTAATAAAGGATTTAAGAATAGGGGAGTCACTACCGTTCTCGAAAAAGCAAAGCGTCAGACAAAGTCTGCGCCGCTTGGGGTGAGCATTGGTGCTACCAATAAGAAGTTTCATTCACTCGACGAACTCATTGATGATATTTTCCAGTCTTTTACCTACGCACTTACACAAGATTGTATTGATTACTTTGAATTAAATATCAGCTGTCCAAACCTTATCAATACAGAATCCCTACCAGAAAAACCTGAATCACCGAACGGATTTAAAAAACTTCTAGAAAAAATTGCGACTCTGAATATACCCCAACCGGTTTTCGTAAAGATGCACAATGAAAAGACGATTGAACAAACACTTGCTTTGGTAGAAGTTGCATCAGTGCATTCGTTTGTGACGGGATTTATTTTTGCAAATCTCGTCAAAGATAGAACGAATCCTGCGTTTGATAGGGAAGAGATAGCTGCTGCAGGAAAAGGAAATTTCAGTGGGAAACCAACGTCAGCTAACTCAACCGCACTCATTGCTGAAGTCTATAAAAAGTACAAAGAACGATTTATCATTATTGGATGTGGAGGAATATTTACTGGTGCCGATGCATACGAAAAGATTCGTGCGGGCGCGACACTCGTGCAGCTTATAACTGGGATGGTGTTTCTTGGTCCTCAGCAAATCACCATGATTAACAAAGAACTCGTATCACTTCTTACTAAAGACGGTTTTAAGAATATCAGTGAGGCAATCGGTACCGCACACAATACGAGGTAGGAGTTGCGCAAGTCGCTAGGAGCAACTACCTTCGCAAAATCTTTCCCATCACTTTTCCTTTTGCGAGCTCATCAATCAATTTATCCAAGTAGCGAATTTCGCGCATAGTTCGTTCTTTGATGTCCTCAACTCGGATACCGCAAATCATTCCAGTGATTAATTTCCGTGCAGGATTAAGCTTAGGAGCTTGTTTGAAAAACGTCTCAAAGTCAGTTTGGTTTTTGAGTACCGTCAGGAGTTCTTTATGGCTGTATCCGGTAAGCCAGTGGATAATCTCATCGACTTCAGCTTTCGTTCGTCCCTTTCTCTCAGCCTTTGTGATGTAGAGGGGATATACACGTGCAAAGCTCATCGTGTAAACTCGATGTTTTTCCATGATTTTCTATTTTAACATCGTCACACGTCACCAACGAGAGGTGTATAATTGATGTATATGATCATGCAAATTGTTAATATCGCGAGTGGGGTTGTGGGAGCTTCTTCACTCATACAGAGCAAAATTACTCATAGTGAAGTGGATGGCGCCTTTGAAAAAGTGCGTCCGTATGAAGTGTGGATTGGAGTAGGGACGTTCGGGTTTGGTCTTGTGGCACTCATAGAGCGTTTGGGGATAATATATTTTGGTTTGCCGCTTGGTTCGAGTTACCCGCAGGCATTATCTGCTCTACTCTTAGGACTTGTCTTAGGAGCACCATATTTTGAGCGGGTAGCTTTTTTGAAAAAAATTAGCACAACGCTTATGCCATACCGGCAATGGCTAGGCCTTATCGCCATTGCGGTTGGTCTTGGTTCACTTCTCTTTGGGTGCATACTGCCAGTTGTGTGTCGTGCACCGTTCGGATTTTAACGAGTACAAAATGCATGCTCACTCCATGAAGTGTTTAGTGAAAATCTTCACTTAATAAGCCCTGCTTTCTTGTTTGTATTTCGAGGATTTTGGCTTCAAGGACGTTGTTATATAAGTCAAAATTTTAGATATGGACCCCATGCTATGCTTTAAAAGTGAGATGTGGCCGTCCTCGTCTCTGCTTTGTATCTAAGAAGAAATAGATTGCATATGAATAGTATATTTTTAAAAAATTCATACAGAATAGTTCTTATACGTGTCTTTTTTGTTAGCTTGTGCGCTCTCATTTATTTTTTGACTGTCTCGGTACCTCTTGCTGAGGCTGGCACATACCAATGGACCCGACTCGACAGTGGGGGAGGACCTGCAGGTGCATATTTCTTTTCGTCAGCGATATGTCGCAACAGCGGAATGCTTTGGATGGCGTGGGGAGGAAACGCCGGCAGTGCAAGTGAAGGTAGTTTCTTCTTTGATGTAAACGGTACTCGAAAATGGACAAAGACAAATACAGTGGGCGGTCCAGAATACGATATAGGCAGACGTGAAAATTACGGTGTAGGGTATGACAAGGATAGTAATTCAATATGGATTGGAAGTGGGGCTCCGGTTGCATACGGCTTTGGTGTGGCACCCACAGATGCACCAGCAACGTGGGGAGCACAGTGGGGAGATCTCCGTTTTAATTGTGACACGAAGAAATATAGTTTGGAATTTCCAGCAAACAATGCTGCTAATCCAAAACGTGATCCTCTAAAACCATCAATGGCGACAGGTGATGGTGCGTTTGTGTATTACCAAGGTTCACTGTATCAATTTGGAGGTTTCTCAGTCGATACCAGTCAACAATTAAGGACACGAACGTTACCTGACGGACAAATTAGAAACATAAATGGAAATGTGACTCCGCCCTGGACAAGGCAGACCAGTTGGGGGGAACGAGAGCAAGAGGCCGCACGTCTAGTACATGTACGAAGTGGGGTTGATCAAAATGGAAAACTCTGGACACTCGCAAACGACAATGAACTCTGGACATATGATCTTAAGAGTGCAGGAGCAACTACGTGGACCAAAGTTCCCACAACCGGTGATCGGCCGACAAATTTAACTCTCGTCGCAACTCTCGATGAGTCGCGTGGGGTTATTGTTGCGTGGGTCGGAAGTGATGCAACGGTTGGAATGGGAGGAATCCTCAGTGTTCAGCAGACATGGTTCCTTGACCTAGCAACAAACGTATGGAGCAAAGGTCCAGGTAAGGCAGCGGGGTATACCGTTCCGACTGCAAATGTACAATCAACCAATAACCTCGTGTACGACCCAGCAAGTAAAAGAGTTCTACTTGTTGTTGGTACAGGTAGTGGTGCTCAAGTCTGGGCTTTGAGTTCATCTGATGCACCACCACCAACTCCAAGTGTTGATGTCACGCCACCGTCTGTACCATCAGGGCTTACCCTTACGGCTGTTTCTGATTCACAAATTAACCTCACTTGGGGAGCATCAACGGATGCCGTTGGTGTGGCGGGCTATAGGATATATCGAAATGGGACGCAGATAGCCACTACTCAAGGACAAAACTATTCGAATAGCGGCCTGACAGCAAATACTACGTATGCATACACGGTTGCAGCGTATGACGCTGCAGGGAACATGTCAGCACAATCTACAAGTGTTTCGGCTTCAACATTAGCAGCTACTCCGACTCCGACACCAACACCTACACCAACACCTACTCCAACTCCAACTCCCACTCCCACTCCCACTCCCACACCACCTCCGTCTGGAGTTCCAGCACCAATCCAGACAGCATATGGGACGATTACTAGTTTCCCTCTACCAACTACAAGGGGTTACCCGTTTACTTCAACAGGTGCGAGTAAGCATGTCATCATGGCATCCGATGGTAAGCGTCTCTATGCGCAGGGTGGTGATGTAGTCCACTCAGCGACCGATGGTACCTGGAGTATGAATCTTACCGATGGTTCATGGCGCACTGAAGTTGGAAGTCCTGTGTATCCAACCACTCCAGCGCCTCATGCGCTCCAAGACGGTTTTGGGTTTGCGTGGGTTCCTGAGAAATCAAAGTTTCTACTTTGGCCAGGTTCATATTTTGCATATGAAGCTGTTGGTGCACCGATCCGGGAATATTCAAAAGGATCATGGTGGTTTGACCCTGTGACAAAGAAGTATACGCAAATGCTTGAGCTTTTTGGTACTCAGACAAGTGGTAGTTTGCATGGTGGAGTCTATGACCCAGTGCGTAAAGAGATTGTGACATTGAGTGACGGTGGTTCTTATGGTGTTAAGCGTTGGAATACGGAGACCTACACGTACTCGTTCACTGCGCTCAAAGGATTTGCACCTAAGGGATACGTTGCCTACTATCAGCGTGGAAGATATGCCCTTGTCGGCCGACATGTGTATTTTGTCGGATATATCACCAATGGAACCGTTGCCTCTCAAACAGCAAAATTCTGGAGAGTCAATCTCGACACGAACACACTTGAGGAACTGGCTCCACCACCCGTTGATGGAACTAAAATTAAGGATTTGGAAGTTCGTATTGCTGAGAGTAATGGTAAGGTCGTATGGCCATTCATGAAGGGGCCAGAAGGCGATCTTTTAGGAATATATGTATATGATCCGAGAACTAATGGATGGGCAGCAGATTTGCAAGTGCCAGGGTATGGAAACTTTATTGGAAATTCAGTGACCGACCTACCTGATAATCGCATTGCGTTCTCTGGAGGTGTGTTTGGAAAACAGCAGACGCATATGTGGTTCTATGAGGCAAACTCAGAATTAATTCCAGCCACTCAAGCACCTATACAAGTAGGTGGCCCAACACCAACACCAACTCCTACACCAACCCCTACACCGACTCCAACTCCAACTCCAACACCTACACCAACTCCTACACCAACTCCAACACCGACTCCAACTCCAACTCCTTCAACAAAATTCAAAGTGAGTGAAAGCGTGCAGGTAATTGACGGTCCAGCAAACGTCCGTACGACACCTGACATCAACGGAGGCCTGCTTGGTGCGCAGGCAACAGGGGTGCTCGGTACTATTATGGGAAACTCTGTCACACAAGGTGGGTATAGTTGGTGGAAGGTTGATTATAATTCTGGTCCTGACGGATGGACTATAGAAAATTTGTTAGCAAAGTATAATGTTCCCACACCAACTCCCACACCAACGGCAGACATCAGTGCCCCTACAATTGTTCGCGGACTGAAGGCACATGCACAGTCTGTGTCGGAAATTAGGCTTACCTGGAAGAGATCATCAGATGATGTTGCGGTGGTCGGATATAAAATATACCGAAATGGTGCACTAATTGCGACCGTTGATTCGACGAAATATAAAGACACGGGACTAACAGCGAACACTTCCTACACGTATAGGATTAGTGCCTACGATGCTGTAGGTAACACATCACAGCAGTCAGATGCTGTAAGTGAGACCACAGATTCTTCCACGAGACGAAATGAAGAAAATGAGGTGAGTACGGAGAAAACAGAACCACAATCGGCTCCTTCTCCAACATTTACTCCAATTACACGTTCACTTGCACTTGGTATGGAAGGAACTGATGTGCGAGAGCTTCAGCAAATACTTAAAGTAAATAACTTCATGCCAGCGCACGTTGAAGTGACTGGATATTTTGGCACGGAAACTTTGAACGCAGTGAAAAAATTCCAGTCCGCACACAGTATAGTGACAAGTGGTTCCGCCGATGCTACTGGCTATGGTGTAGTGGGACCTATGACGAGGACTAAGCTCAACACACTCTATTCCTATTCACAGCCAATAACCCCTGCTGCGACGGCTCTGCCTTCTTCCCGAACAAAGACTGATGCAGAAATTAAAGCCACCATACAGCAACTTCAAAAGACAATTCTGATCCTTCTACAGCAACTTGAGGCGTTACGAAAGGAGCAGTAGCTAGACAGGTTTTGGTCATGTACAGCTCTAATGAAATGCTTCAATGAAGAATGTGCAATTTTTTGGTTGTGTGTTCACAATTGCTGTCTCGAGAGCGGTGCAGGCAGATTTCTGTCCGCACATATAGACATCTGCGTTTGAAAAATCATAGCCCTGTATGTGGTCTTGAATGTAGCCGACGGGGTACAACGATTGAGTCTTGTCCGATACCACGTATTTCACAGACACTCGAGTATCTGTTGTGGCGAGGGTATCAAAGTAGTCTTTATGGAGGATTTCATCAACCGATCGGTTTCCCGTCACTATGGTCAGCGTCTCGGTATTCGGGAGGGAGGTGATATGGTCAGCAATTGACTTGACTACTCCAGCACCAACGCCAAAACCAAAGAGATAAATTTTTTTTGCATGCATTTTGTCTGCAGTATTGAGTCCAAGTGGCCCCATAGCTTGTATTTTTGTTCCCGTAAAATCTTTGTTCCAAAGAAGCGGAGTGAGTTCACCATCAGG
Source organism: uncultured Candidatus Saccharibacteria bacterium (assembly GCA_964502345.1). GTDB lineage: Bacteria > Patescibacteriota > Minisyncoccia > Phycocordibacterales > UBA918 > Damh-18. The sequence goes on from CAZCWH010000002.1 coordinate 9,047, forward strand.
ACTCAGTCGTATTGAAAGCGTAAAAGAACTTTCATCTCGGTCACTTGAAGACATCGAAAACGCACGCCTAATGATGCTACCTTCGTGTGGTACAAAGATGTTCACAAATGCGCCTGCAATAAAATGTAGTGGCTGGTCCGGAGTAATGGTGTACTCGCGGGCAGTGGGGGAGAGATCGCGAACCTTCGTAACGGTGCCCATGACTTGTTTAATTGGATTCATAAGATTAGGCAATTGCTTGATTAGATGCTTTTAGAATATAGCCACGATTACGTAACCAGGCGAGCAGTGTGAATAGTGTCACTATAGCGACGTAGCTCATGACCGTTATGTCGTGCAAGATAAAGAATACATAGAGCGAACTTGCATAAAAATAGACGTACGAAAGACGCTGGATTCTTTTCCAGTTCTTTCCAAGAAGGCGTTTTGATAGGTTATTCGATGTCACTAAGAGTAATACGGCAGAGATATCAGCGAGGTGAGCAAGAAGTGCAAAGTGGTAGAGTGACCAATAATCCACTGTGGCCATTTGTGCGAAGTATGCACTGCCGTCCATAAGTATCTTAGACAAGATGAATGACACCACGATAGAAGCAGAGAATACTCCAAGGCCCTTGCGAAGGATGACGAGTGGCCGTAACCATGACACTCCCCGACAGATGTCTGCGAGTGGTCTAATGAGCATGACGAAAAAGAGCGAGAGATGAACAACTGCATAGAGCTGTGTATATAAAGACGGAGAAAACCATTGTGGGTTGAGTGCGAGTGTCGTTGGTAGGGTAGCAAGAATGAGTATCGATAGAATAAGGAATAACTCCTGAGTGAATGTAATGAATGCGAAATAAGTTTTCATAGGATGGTACTTGTTATCTCTCCACTGTTTGAAACTATAAAATATTGGTAGTCATGCACGTGTGGTGGGGCGATACGCACTGCTTCTTCGACCCCTCTTGTGAGAAACAGTTTTGTTAATGCTTCGGTCATAGCACCATCCTCCGCGAGTACGCTTACTTCTGGTATCGCGATAGTTGGATTCTTATGCGTGAGGCTGTCTACGATGTGGTGCTGTACTCCTGCGCTACTTTCCCAACGGCGCGCGTATGTGCCGCTTGTTGCAAGAGATTTGTCTCGTATGGCGACTGGTGTTTCCACATCAGTCACGGGATTATAGAGGAAGAAAATGAATGGTTCATGAAATTCGTCGACACCCCGTGTGGCAAGATCGCCTCCAATATTGATAATGCAACCGGTACAGGACGAATATGTTTCTGTGACCATGTCAGCAAGAAGTCCGGAGAGGTATCCCTTAAGTATTCCCCCGAAATCAAGCGCTTGGCCCGTACCGAGTTTGACGATGTTGCTATCGTGGTCGATATGACATAGATCAAGATCAGTACTGTACCGTGTGTCCACGGGCTCAATAGTGACGTGTTCTGTGGTAAGTGTGTCGAAGGTACGTGTATACCCCAGACGCGCAACCTGGACCAATGGATTAAAATTTCCTTGCGTAAGTCGTGCAAGTGAGAGACTGCACTTGAGTACTGCAATAAACTCATCACTTACATGATGTGTACCTACTTGATTGAGTATCGTGAGTTCGCTATTTGGTAAAAAGCGCGAGAATTTGAGCTCATAGTCATGGATGATTGAAAACACGTGCTCCGCAATAGTGTCAGCCTGTGATTTTGAAGGACACACAAAAGACAATGTGACGTTGGTCCCCATATGTCGCTGTGTATACGCATATTCATTCATACTTCATTCATGTATACAGTGTTAATATGAATAGAATATGAAGATATTGGTGGTCGAGGATACCGAAAAACTCGCGAAATATATCAAGCAAATGCTCGAGGAAGAAGCCTATGTCGTTGATGTCGTTGGTGATGGAGTAGCGGCTGAGCGAAGAATTTTAACGGGTGCATACGATGCAGTTGTTCTCGATATTTTGTTACCTGAACAGGATGGAATAACCACGTGCAAGCACGTGCGAGCAGAAGGCGATACCACTCCCATTCTCATGTTAACTGCTCGCGGTGAAGTGGAGGATAGAATTGAAGGACTCGACAGCGGGGCAGATGACTACTTAATAAAACCATTTGCTATGGAGGAGCTCCTTGCTCGAATTCGTGCACTTCTTCGCCGTCCGACACCCGTGGTTCCAGATGAGCTCACCGTGCAAGGGGTGTCCCTCCATGGCAGTACCCGTGAGGTATTTGTGAATAATAAGCGCCTCGACCTGACGCTTAAAGAATATGCAATTCTTGAGTATCTAATGCGACACGCGGGCACGGTGGTCACTCGAGAACAGCTGATTGACCACTGCTGGGATTTTGCGTACAGTGCTTTTAGTAACATCACCGATGTATACGTTAAACAATTACGACAAAAATTAGGTGGGAAAAATAACCAATATATTAAGACCATTCGTGGCGTCGGGTACAGCTTTGTTGCGTGATAAGTTTCACGTAGCAACAATCAAGCTTACTTTTTTCTATGTGCTCAGCACGTCCGTCATTCTTATAGTGAGTAGTGTCGCTATACTCGTCATTTTTACACCACCTGAAATTGAGATGAGACCACTCTTTTCAGACGAGAGGGACGATATTGAACATAGCGAGTGGAGCCTCGATGAATTGCGCGAGCACTTGGCGGGAGTAATTGTGGTTGTAGATATATCCGTTCTCCTTATCGTGAGTGTGCTTTCGTATTACTTCGCCCGTCGAACATTGCTTCCCATTAAGCAAACCTATGAGCTTCAGCACCAATTTATGAGTGATGTGGCTCACGAACTTCGAACCCCTCTCGCGGTCATGCAAGCAGGTGCAGACACCATACTCCGCAAACAGCGCTCCCTTGGTGAGTACGAAGTATTTGTGAGGGACACACAAGAAGAAGTGGGTCGAATGACACGCTTATCAAACCAACTGTTACAACTACTCCTTACTGATCGTGTCCATTCTGTCGTACGTGTCCCAACCAATGTCTCACACCTCATAGAAGCACAAGTGCGGCATTTTACTCCCTATGCTGATGCTCATGGGGTAACCATAACCTGCGACATCGCTCCAAACGTCACACTGTACACTGAACAAGATAGTGTAGTGGAAGTGATACAAAATGTGCTTAAAAATGGTATTGACTATAACAAGCGTCCGGGAGCAATCGTGGTTACGCTATCAGAGACGGATGTACAGGTTACTGTTTCGATACAAGATACAGGCGTTGGCATTACAGCGGCTACACAGACGACGGTTTTTGATCGATTTGTAAAAGGGGATGCAGCGAGGACTCAAACAACCCGAAGTGGTGCTGGTCTTGGTTTATCCATTGTGAAGGCACTCATGGTTAGGCTGGGGGGTACAATCGCACTCACAAGTACACCAATGGTCGGAACTACAGTCACCATTACACTACCAAAAGCTCATTCATAAAATATTCATTTACATACCGTACGATTGCTCACATAGTAGCAATAATATAATTTACTATGTCCCAATATGTGTGTTTGGAGTGTGGTTGGATTTATGATGAGGCAGTTGGTGATACCGACCGCGGTATTGCTCCAGGTACAACATGGGATTCTCTCCCAGATGATTTTACGTGTGCTAATTGTGAGGTGAAAAAAAGAGATACTCACTTGTGGCAGCGTCTGGATTAATTATTTTGACTATGAAAAAAGAATTACGCTCAGTGGTGTCTACATTCGTTCTTATCATTATCGCGACTTTTGTCGGTGCTCAAGTGTATGCGCGCGAGCAGTCACAAGCAGCATATATTGAAGCTACTCTTGAACAGATGGTTAAGAATACAGATGCTACTCTTCTAAAAGTACAGGAAGAACGTATCAAGGCGGAAGAGTTACGAGTACTTCGCATTACACAAGAAGCTGAGTTGGCACAGAAGCAAGCAGAGGAAGAACTCGCTCGACTGAGCGCAGAAGCAGAAAAGCAGGCAGCACAAAGTAAATCAGCTGCGCAAGCAAGAGGAGATGCAGAAGCTTTGCGCCTAATGGCGGTAGAGAAAGCGGCAGCAGACAAAGCAGCGAAGGAGGCAGCTTTGCAGGCAGCAGAAGCATATATTGCACAATTGGCTGAACAAAAAGCCGCGCAGGAAGCCGCTGACTTAGCTGCAGCTGAAGCAGCGGCAGCAGCTAAAAAAAGTAGTCGTCGCTCACGTGCAAGCTAGTATATTGACGCAAGGATACTGGTGCTTAATCGAGGACGTTTTTTGAAGATTTAGGAGCCATTGTTAGTGCAAAAATTTTGTTGACTTCGGGACATCTTAGGATTACCCTCATAGAGGAATATCGCTTGTCAGCATCTCCATCTTCAGGTCTTGTCATCAACACGAAGGAGTTGAACATGTGCGCTTTTCAAACCGCACCATGTGCATGTTGCGGAAGGGAACTTCAATTTTCAGTGCACGGTGAAACTGCGCTAGTCGTCCACATGGACACCGATGATGGACGCAAGTTCTTCTGTACCAACACTGAAATGTTCATGTGGCAGAAAGAAGGAAGACGACCTGCTCGCCTCGAATCAGAGGAGCAGAAATCACTTCCGGCATGATCATCGACCCTTGGGAAACCAAGGGTCGCACTTGTTTAAAAGAATCCCTCAGTGTAGAGCTGTGAGTTATCTAAACCAACACTCTTGAGTTCCTTCCATAGAGATTTGGTAAAACTGGTTGATCCGCATATAAAAAAGTCAGTTTCTGTTGGAGTGTTGAGTGTTTCGCATATACTTCGTCCAGTCATGCGACCAACTTTCATGTGAGGTACTGGAGGTACTTCTTGTGTTATGTGGTGGATAATGTGAATGTTTGTATTTGTTTGGGAAAGTGCATCAAGTTTGTTTTTAAAAATGGTATCTACGAGTGTCGGGTTAGAGTAAAAAAGAAAGAGTTGGTGTGGATACATACATTCACTGAGGTTTTGCATAATGCTCATGCAGGGAGTAATTCCAATGCCTCCGGCGATGAAAGCTAAATCACGACCTTCTTCAATCTCGGGATAAAAAAACCCGTAGGGAAGTGATGTGTGAAGTGTGTCACCAACTGTGTGTGCGAGAATGGCAAGTGAGAAAGCACCCATGGCTTTCACCGTAAGTCGCACTGTAGTCTCACTTGGACTGCTTGCGATACTGTATGCCTTTCCCTCTGCGGGCTCAAAATGGGGGAGACGAACCGTGAGATACTGGCCGGGGATAAACTGTGGTCGTTCGCCTATTGCCTGAAGGACCAGCGTTTTTGCGCGCGGAGATTCATCTATGATGGAAGTAATCTTCCATGAGCATGAGTCATGTCGCATGTAGTGTATTTTTAGATTCTGTTTCGTAATCGAGTACTGCCTCACGTAGTGCTTGGTGACCTAATACAGAACAGTGGTATTTACGGTCGGGTAGTCCACCCAAGCGCTCGAGTATCGCTTCAGGCATGAGTCGTTTAGCATCCCGAAGAGTCATCCCTCCATTTTCAGTGGCCATGACTGACATCATTGAGGTGGATGCAATTGCAGAGGCACATCCGAACGTCCGCCATTTACAATCGGTGATACGAAGCGTTTTTCTATCGACTTTAATCCACACAACCATCATGTCTCCACATGCGGGGCTACCGACAACCCCAATCCCATCACTTTCGTAGGTACGATCCTCAATAAGAATATTGCGCGGATTGAAAAAATGGTCCTTTACCACAGCACTATAGAGCCAGGCGACATCGTCCTGCATGCATGAAGTTACATCAGGAATTTGTGTAGGTTTCTTATTCATAGGTGAAGGGGGAGTGGTGAAAGTTTTTGAAGATGAACAACTGATGCAACGAGTGCGGAGTACGCGACATCCAGTTCCTCTATTGTTGTTGTTCGTCCTAGACTCAGTCTGAGACTTCCATGAATACGCTCGGGTGTTTGTCCAATCGCACGAAGGACATGCGATGGTACAAGGTTTTGTGAGTTGCACGCGGAGCCAGTCGATGCACAAACGCCATGTGTATCGAGTAAGAGTACGAGTGATTCACCTTCAATATAGGGAAATGAAAAGTGAATGTTGTTAGGAAGTCGATTGGTAGGGTGTCCATTCAATATTGCTTCAGGGAACGTTTTTTTGACGTTGTGTATGAACGCATCCCGAAGTGTTTGCATATGTAGGCTGTGTTCCTCGCGCTCATTCTCGGCAAGCATGCATGCATGAGCGAATCCGACAATAGATGCAACGTTCTCAGTCCCTGCTCGTTTTCCGTACTCTTGGTCACCGCCGACAATCAGTGGTATGAGTGGGACACCATCTCGTATATAGAGAAGTCCAACCCCTTTCGGCCCACCCACTTTGCTACTGTTGAGTGTCATGAGGTCGACACTCTTTGTAATGGGGGAGATAGGGAGCTGTCCCAATGCCTGACACGCATCAGTATGGAAGAGTGGTGCGTTCGCCATCTCACGCAAGGCAGTCCCGAGTGCTTCAATGGGCTCTATGGTTCCAATCTCATTGTTTGCGTACATGACAGAAATAAGGATAGTGTCAGGGCGGATTCGCTCCATAACATCAGAGACTGAAATGAGGCCCTGTGCATCAACGGGAATATACTCAATCTCAAATCCCTCGCGTGTGAGTTCCAGAGCACTCTCTAAAACCGAGGTGTGTTCAATATTGGAAACAAGAATATGCTTGCCTTGGGCAGAGCGTGCGTGTGCGATGCCTCGGAGCGCTAGATTATTTGCTTCAGAACCAGAACCAGTGAAAATGATTTCACCATGCTCAGTGTCGAGCACTTTTAGAATGCGTGCACGTGACTCTTCAAGTTGCACGTGTGCTTCACGCCCGATGTGATGTATTGAACCAGGGTTTCCATACGAATTTGTAAGGTGGGGAAGCATGGCATCGAGTACCTCATCACGAACGGGTGTTGCAGCAGCAGTATCAAGGTAGATGGTTTTATAGAATTGATTCATCGTATTTCACAATTTTTCACGTACGCTGACATCATAGTTCTCATTTCTATGAGCTCGGCATCACTGTAGGTAGTCTTACGCAGGAACGCGGGGTTAAGGGTCTTTGTGGGTACAAACTTTTGCAGGTAGTACGTCTGCGCACCACTAATTTCGACCCCAATCTCACGGATATCACTTGGTGAGAGAAGAGATTTCACAATAGTTGTTCGAAACTCATAGGGAATTGGACTATTTTTGATGAGTGCAATGCTCTCGCGTATCTTCGCTCCATCAACAGGTCTCCCCACCGTTTTACTGTACATATGAAGAGGGGATTTGATATCCATTGCTATGTAGTCAACGAGCTTTTCTTTCAACATCTTTGTAACTACTTCTGGATTCGTGCCATTGGTGTCGAGTTTCACCAAGTATCCAAGCCCCCGAACCTTACGAACAAAAGGAATCAGGTCCTCGTGTATGGTAGGTTCTCCACCGGTGATGGTAACGGCATCAAGGATATTTTTTCGACGTTCAAGAAAGGAGAATATTTCCCCCACACCTATTTCGTCTGCAGTTTCTTGTACGAGTTCAGGGTTGTGACAGTAGGGGCAGTGAAAATTACAACCTATGGTAAATAGAATTGCAGAAATTTTTCCGGGGTAATCAATGAGTGAACATTTTTGGATTCCCCCAATTTTCATACCGTAGCAGTTTTTTCGGCTGTGCTAATAGTGTCAGGTTGGATTCGTGCACGATCTCCATACTCAGCGCGTTTTCCTTTATTCCATTGATCAACGGGACGGAGGTATCCGACGATACGTGTATATACTTCACAGCTACTTTCACAAGTAGGGCACGTAAAGACCTCACCATGGAGGTATCCATGAGTGGGGCAGACACTGAATGTGGGTGAAATGGTGAAGTATGGGAGGTGATAATTCGTACAAATCTTTTTAACGAGTTGCTTTACGACTTCCGTATCGCGCACCCGTTCACCGAGGAAGAAGTGTATGACTGTTCCACCGGTATATTTCGTTTGGAGGGTATCTTGAAGCTCAAGTATTTCGAATATGTCGTCACTATGTTGAACAGGGAGATGTGTTGAGTTTGTGTAGTACGGATCGTCTACCTCGTGACCTATGCCGTTTGCGAAAATCATGTCAGGAAAACGTTTCTGGTCCATGAGTGCAAGACGATACGAGGTTCCTTCTGCAGGTGTTGCTTCAAGATTATAGTTATTGCCAGTCTCTTCTTGGTAATCAGCAATTCGCTCACGCATGAAATTGAGTATTTCTGTAGCAAAGGCTACTCCTTCCTCAGTTCCAATGTTTGTGCCAAGTAAGTTCCGGATTGCTTCGTTGGTCCCGACAAGCCCAATTGTTGAAAAATGATTTTTCCAATAGGTACCGTATGCTGTTTTTATATCTTCGAGGTAATACTTTGTGTAGGGGTACAGATTTTTATCAGTCATTGATTCAAGAATCTTGCGTTTGATTTCAAGGCTTTCCTTAGCAATATCCATGAGCATGCCGAGTTTTTTGAGGAATTCTGCTTTGCTTTTGCACGTCTTACCAAGTCGTGGAAGGTTCATGGTCACAACCCCGATCGAACCTGTGAGTGGGTTTGCACCAAAGAGCCCACCTCCGCGCTTTTGAAGTTCACGGTTATCGATACGAAGCCTGCAACACATTGAGCGTGCATCATCGGGGCTCATATCCGAGTTAACAAAGTTTGAGAAGTAGGGGATACCATACTTTGCAGACGCCTCCCACAGATTCACAATATTTTCGTTATCCCAGTCAAAGTCTTTTGTTATGTTGTAGGTCGGGATAGGGAATGTGAATACACGTCCTGAGGCATCCCCCTCACACATGACTTCAAGGAATGCTTTATTGAACATATCCATCTCTCTCTGAAATTCACCGTACGTTTCTTTTGTTTCAATACCACCTCGTATCACACGCATGGTTTTGTAGTGTGTGGGCATAGTGAGGTCGAGGGTGATGTTGGTGAATGGAGTTTGGAAGCCAACACGTGTGGGCACATTTACATTAAATACGAACTCTTGCATTGCTTGTTTCACTTCATCGTACGTGAGGTGGTCGTACCAGATGAATGGGGCAAGTAGCGTATCGACATTTGAGAATGCCTGCGCACCAGCAGCTTCTCCTTGGAGGGTATAGAAGAAATTCACCATCTGACCGAGCGCAGTCTTGAAATGCTTAGGAGGTTTGCTCTGTACCTTACCAGCGACACCGCCAAATCCCTTGCGAAGGAGGTCATACAAATCCCATCCAACGCAGTACACTGAAAGTTGATTAAGGTCATGGATATGAAAGTCTCCGGAAGCATGCGATTCACGTACTTCTGTTGGATATATTTTGTTGAGCCAGTATGTCTTACTGACTTCAGATGCAATGTAGTTATTGAGTCCCTGGAGGGAAAACGACATATTGCTATTCTCATTCACCTGCCAATCGGCACGCGCAAGGTACTGGTCGACGAGGTCGATCGACTCAGTGTTCACCATGCGACGAATTTGAGAGTGTTGCTCGCGATAGAGGATGTATGCCTTTGCAGTATCGAGGTACCCAATACTCATGAGTGTTCGCTCAATAATATCCTGCATCTCTTCAACGGTAGGAGTGTATTTTTCAACTTTTGATGCGCGTTCATTAAGTTCGGCAAGTACTGCTTTCATGATCTTCTCAGGAGCGCCTCGCGTGTATGCACCGGTAGCATGAAGCGCCTTCTCGATCGCTCGTGTAACCTTTCCTTGGTTGAAGGGGACCTTTCTACCTGAACGTTTGATTATATGCGTGAGTTTCTGCTCTTTTGTTGTATGTGGCATGGTGGCGGTGATTAAAATGCGGTTGCCCTGAGCAACGCGCATGCTATTATTGATAACAATCTATATGAGCATTATATATAGGTACTCATCTATGCATTTTTAACTACTGTGGAAAAGGAAAAAAGAAACAACAAATCAAGTAATTCCGATACAAAAACCTATCCGCGTCCAGCGTGGGTGAAGCCAAGTATTGTGAGCGAAACTGAGCTCTGTCCTGACTGTTTCAAGGTTGTTGGTGTTCAGAGTCGGTATAAGCTCGTTTGTTTACTTGGGAAATCAAAAGACGGAATCACTGTTGGCAAATTAACTGAGGAACTGGGTCTCAAACAGCCAACAATCACGCATCATCTCAATATTTTAAAGTCAGTAAATGCTGTTGATGTGGAGGATAGGGGAAGGGAGCGTGTGTATACACTCAAGCGGGATGCTCACTGCTTTGAGGAGTGCAAGATTCCATTTTAGCTTTTCTCGCCTGAGTATCTTTCAAGGCGTTTTAGATGCTGAAAATCTCAGTACGTCTTTGCTATACTCAATGTGTATGTTTCCCAAGGACTCAAAAGAGTTTTTAATACTCTCAAAGCTCAATACTCCCGAAAAGATTCAGACATTTCTTGAAAAGATTCCATCGAATGCTGAAAGGGGAGGCGAGACATGTATGTCGCCCAAGCGCGTACTTCGCGAACATAGGGCGCATTGCATTGAAGGAGCGTTTCTTGCCTGTGTGTGTTTGATGCTTGCGGGAAGGAAACCACTCATTGTGAGCCTTAAGGTGAAAAAGCCAGATGATGATCATATCGTCATCCTCTTCAAGGAAAATGGGTACTATGGAGCACTGAGTAAGACCAATCATCCCGTGTTACGGTACCGAGATCCAGTATATCGCTCAGTGCGCGAGCTCGTGATGTCGTATTTTCATGAATCATTTCTTTACTCGACCGGAGAAAAGACTTTGGTTGGATATACAAAGCCCATCAATATGAAGCGGTTTGGAATGAAGTGGATTACGGCAGAGGAAGATCTTTGGGATATTGCAGAAAAGATTTATGACACACCAGTTATCTCTATTGTGCCCGAAAAAAATAAGCGACATATTCGGAAAGCACAACCGTTTGATATACAGTCACTCGATGTACAGGAGTGGAAGTGAGCTGGTAGAGCAATATGAAAGCAACTAATGCATCACAGGTACAAAAGCTTACTGATATACCAAATGTTGGGTCAAGGGTAGCTCAGGATTTTACCTGTATTGGCATACAGCATCCAAAAGAACTTAAGGGAAAGAATGCATACATGCTATATAAAAAGCTATGTTCGGTCACTAAGACGAGACATGATCCATGCCTGCTCGATACGTTCATGGCTGCTGTAGATTTTATGAATGGCGCCCCTAAGCGACCGTGGTGGTATTACACAAAGGCACGAAAAAAAGAGTATCCAGGAATTTAAAGAGCAATACTATATAATTGTATGTATATGAAAACTAAATTAGGAATGATATTTGCAGGAGTCTATGTCGTACTCGCAGTGTATTTAATAGTCACGCAGGGACTTTTTGGAGAGAGTTTCATCGCGCTCATCCTTGGAATGCCATGGACGCTCGTCCTCTCATTTTTTGAATTCTTCGGTGCAGGAGGGCTCGTTGCGGGAATCTTACTCGTTATACCGATGATACTGAATGCGTATCTGCTCTATCGCCTGGGTAATGCACTCGGTATGCGCCAGAATAGGTAGCTTCATGATGTCTTCATCATGTGTTGGATAATGTTATAGTACATTATGAAAAATATACTCACTCAGATTTTTGTGACGCTTGGTGTCATATTCCTTATCCTTCTACTCATCGGTACGTACTTCTTTATTACTGATCCATACAACCTCAAGCCGCTTATCTTTGGGAGTGGTCCCACAAAGACGCAAACAAGTAATAACCCAAATACAGGTAATACAACTCAGAATACAGCTCAAACTGGAGATTCTAGCACGTCCACACAAGCGGTAACTGCGACAGGGGGTTTTGAGCTCTCAGAAGCACAGCGACAGGCGCTTATTTCACTTGGGATAGATCCTTCCGCAGTACCATCTTCTATAAGCGAAGAACAGGAAACTTGCTTTGTAAGCGTCTTAGGTGAAGCGCGTGTCAGCGAAATTAAAGCAGGAGCGGTTCCGAATGCTATTGAATTCTATAAGGCAAAAGCGTGCGTCCAATAAAATCTTTGAATCGACTGGAATAAAGGGGACTCTGTTACGTATTGTAGAAAAGTTCGTATATATAGGTACAATATATAAATAATTTTGTGTACCTATGAATAAAAATTTCCTCTTTATTATTTTAGGAATCGGAGTGATTGCACTCGTGATTACTACTGCAGCTATATATCGATTTAATACCTCCGACTCCTTGGAGCTTGCTCGCAATACGAATACTACAGAGCAATTCGAGGAACAAGATGATGTGTCGGGTGATAGAAGTACAAATCCGGAGAATCTAGGAGGACCAACTGGGAAGATTAAGGCAGATGTGTTTACTGGGAAGCTTGAAGTCGTTGATACGGGCTGTTTTGCTGATGGAGAGTGTTTCGTCACTGTAGATGGGAAACACGTCACCGCGCTTAGGGGTTGGAGTCGAGACACTGTAGGAAGTATCGAAGGTGTTGACTCATTTGGGGATCTTGAGAAACATATTGGCGAGACTGTAGAGGTCTATGCACAAGTCAATGTGGATGGTACGTATACGCTCTACGGGAGTGAGGGCTTTTATATCAAACTTATCTCTGGAGCTGGTACTCCGAAATCTGCACAACCACTCACAAAAGGAGAGTGTGTGATTGGAGGGTGTAGTAGCCAATTGTGTGTGGACACCTCACTGGGGGATATTATGTCCACGTGTGAATACCGTGAAGAGTATGCGTGTTATCAAAGTGCGACCTGTGAACGGCAATCAAATGGGCAGTGCGGATGGACAGAAACAAAGGAATTAAATGAATGTTTACTTACCAAGAAAGGTTCCTCAGACTTCGAAGTTCAGTAGATCGTTGTTAGGCTCGAGCAACACAATGATATGAAGAAGATGAAAAGCTATAGCACTATCGATGGGTACATAGAGTCCTTTCCAAAGGAGGTACAGAAATCGTTACAACAAGTTCGAGCCACTATTGCAAAGGTCGCCCCACAAGCAGAAGAAGCAATTCGCTATGGTATTCCAACGTTCAGATTGAAGGGTAATCTGGTGCACTTCGCGGGGTACGCAAATCATATTGGCTTTTATCCTGGAGCTACTGGAATTGCCGCTTTTAAAAAAGAGCTTTCAAAATATAAGACATCGAAGGGTACTGTACAGTTTCCGCTTACTACTGTAATTCCATTTCCACTCATACGAAGCATAGTAAAATTTAGGGTGAGGGAAAATATGAAAACATCCCGATAGTTTTTTGTTGGGATTTCTACAGCTCTATTCGCGCGCTTCTTGGTGCTTAGATCAAACAAAAAGAGATTCCGAAGTAGGAATCTCTTTTTGTACGCAGAGCATACATTAGCCCTTTGTTGGTATGAACATAGTATTTTGTATCATGGTCTCTAGGTCTGCTTTCATCGGAGAAGAGTCATCGATATATGATCCTGTGAATATAAATACGAAGTCACCATTCGTAACGACGTAGGTGTTTGTTGCATAGAGGCCGTCAACGGTGTACTTGATTGCTTTAGCACCCCCGACCGCTGTCTCAACTGGATCGGTCATTGCAAGTTCAATATTGGATTCAAGGGGATGGCGTGTGACCCAGACTGCAGGCCAAAGTTTTGCCGAGTTTTTGTACACACGGAGTGCGATTACTGGCGGCCCTTCACGTGGAGTCGTTGTATTACTCATTTCAAGTACATCGCTTTCAAGCATAAATTGATATCCGAGAACAAAATCAGGACTTGTATTCATTTCGGCTTCTTCTGTAGTTACGACGTACCCGTTAGGTCCTTTGCGAAAAGGGAACTCAATACCAATCTCTGCATTTTGTATTTGTCCTTCGACACGGAAGTAATGTGAGACGTCGTCACACGGGACAATTTTGCCGTCCTCCATTTTGTTACCACGGACACTCACGATGTCACCGATAGCCACATTGCCTGGTGACGCAACAGTATCCACTGCCGCACAGAGAAGACGACCCATAGAGGGTAGTGCAACCTCAAACGATTCACCCACGGGGGTTTTGAATGTGATGCGTCCAGGTCCATCAACCATCATTTCGTCAAGATTGACCGCAGTTACTGTACCTTCAAGTGTTACTGTCTCTACATCACCCTGGTGCTCCGTATCGTCACCTTGCTTTTCATGGTAAATGTAGGCGTTCAGTATAAAAAAGAGTGCGACCAGAACGAAGCAAATCAGTACTGCGTAACCTAGTATTTTCGTTATATTCATATACGTACGTAATAATTTTTAACCCTTTATATTCTATTGTATACGAATAAAATAGCGTTTTGTAACAGGCTTATTTCAGCTATCAAGAAAAACTCTCCCACCTGACTTTTTTGATATACTCCATCTATGGAACCACTTGCGTCTCAAGTACGACCCCAGAGTCTAAAGGATTTTATTGGTCAGAAACACCTGGTCGGTAAGGGCATGCCACTCCGGATTGCGATAGAAGAGAAGCACCTTTTTTCCTTTGTGCTCTGGGGTCCGCCAGGAGTAGGGAAGACAACCCTTGCTCGCATCTACGCTAAAAGTGTGCACGCTCAGTTTTTTGAACTCTCAGCAGTCTCAGCTGGCAAAGAGGATATTAGAAAAATTGTAAGAATACCCACTGATTTGCCAGGACAACCAAAGATTCTATTCCTTGATGAGATACATCGTTTTAATAAAGCACAACAAGACTTTCTCTTACCGTATGTCGAGTCAGGCACACTTACACTCGTCGGTGCAACAACAGAGAATCCAAGTTTTGAGATAATTGCTCCACTTCTCTCGCGCGCACGCGTCTTCGTGCTCAAAGAGCTCACAATGGAGGAGATGGAGGAAGTAATCAAAAAGAACGCAACACGTGCAAAGATAAAAATTAATCAGAAAGCGGTCATGTGGCTGGCAGAAATTGCAAATGGAGATGCTCGCCAAGCACTCTCAATGCTCGATGCAGTACACCATCTGTATGGTTCGGTGACCATTCTGCACCTCAAACAGGCACTTCAGGAGAAGTTTCTTCGGTACGATAAAAAAGGTGAAGAACACTACAACACTATTTCAGCCTTCATTAAGAGTATGCGAGCTTCACAGCCTGATGCTGCACTCTATTATCTCGCACGTATGATTGATGCTGGTGAAGACCCAAAGTTTATCGCTCGAAGAATGGTGATATTTGCCAGTGAAGATATAGGTCTTGCACAACCAACGGCACTCGTTGTTGCAAACGCTGTCTTTGATGCTGTCGATAGAATTGGGCTTCCTGAGGCGCTTATTAATCTTGCCCATGGGGTTGCATACCTCGCTGAGGCAAAGAAAGACCGACGTGCGAATGATGCTATTTTTGCCGCGCTAGATGATGTTAAGAAACATGGCAATCTACCTGTGCCTTTCATGATCCGCAACGCACCTACTAAACTCATGAAAGAGATCGGGTATGGAAAGGGTTATGAAAAGTACACAGAGGATGAGCTTTTACCTGAAAAATTAAAGGGCAAGCGGTATTTCAAGAGGGGTACGTAGTTACCTCGTACGGGCACGTTTATGATACAGGAATCCCAGAATTACGATTATACCAATAAGTGTGAGTAGCTCGATAAGAGACTCAATCGATGCAGATTTTTGGATAAGTGCCCCAAGTAGTTCTGTACCAACGAAACCAAAGTATAAGTAGACACTGTCGCGGATAATGGTGCCAAGAAAAGTCGTGATAACAAAGAGTCGAAGCGGAACTTTAAGGAGACCTGAGCCAACTGATACAACAACGCTTGGTACAAAGGGTAATGCGCGAAAGAGCGTAAGGAGGAAGTAGTCACGGTAGCCATTTCCAAGTTTTTTACCAAAGTTTTCGACGTCTTCATGGCTTACACCAAAGAATTTTCCAAATTTGTCCATTATGAGATCTTCGGCCCGGTCAGTAACAAAATAAACCACGACTGCACCAATGGTTTTCCCGAGTGCGGCAATAATGGCAAGTAAGAGGAGTCCTAAAATCGTGTAACTCTGGAACGAAGCAATGGTCCCGGTAAGGATCATGACTGTTGGTGAAGGTATGGGAGCGATGACTTCCTCTATGAATGATGCAATGAAAGCAAAAAGTTCGAGTGGAACCGTATGTGCGAGCGCAAGCAACGATGATTCAAGTTGTGTAAACATACAATTGCATCAGTATACCAAAAGGTGAGTGTAAAAGTCGTTTGACGTGAGGTTGCATCACGTACTATCCTTCAGGAGGAAAGGAGTACCTCATGAATCCAAACGTAGCATGTTCGGAAAGTTCCACCCAAGTGGTGGATTCGCAAGGGGACACACAAAGAATCACCGTCCCCCCAGTCGAGCCTTTGCTCGTCACCTGGTCCGATTTCTTTGGGCCACAGCAGTTTGAATTGCCACTCACGGTCTAAGTCGTGAAGGCGTTCAAAGCCCCCAACCCGGGGGCTTTGTTTTGCCCTTGTTTTACCAAAAAATCTGTGGTAAAACCGTTCTAGCTACGTGTGACTCTGTCAGAGCTTGCACATCTTGTCGTCTTCATGAAGTAAGAGTACACTTCTCTCTAACTTGAGGAGGTATTTGAATCCTTCGGACAGTTGTTCTTCCGGGAGCCCGCACTTATATGTAGTGTGGCAATCTATAAAATTGGAGCGTTAAAAATTATAAGGAGGTCTTAACTCACAACTATATTCATATGAATATTATTAAAAACGCGTTTACCCCTGTGCGACAGATGTTCGCAGCAGTGGCTATTTTTGCGCTCGTACTTTCACTCGCATACGGAGCATTCCCAGTTGCTCATGCAACGGTTCAGGATAAAGTGAAGATTTGTCACTATACTCCAAATGGTTTTGTGGCAAATGAACCGAGTAAAACTGCTGATGCAGGTGGACATGCCGGACATATGGATGGAAAAGATATAATTCCACCATTTGATTATCCAGAACAGGGAAACACACCAGCAGGACATTTTGATGGTCAAAACTGGGATGCTGAGGGTCAGGAGATTTACAACGATGGTTTGTGTAACGGCGGACCACAACTCGAGCTTTGTGAAGATGATAGTGCAGAAAACTATGGAGAAGAGCTTCCTTGTGTATACTCAGGAACACTACAGGTAGTGAAAGTCGTGGTTGGTTCTGACGCAGATGAGAGTACCTTTAGTTTCCAAGTTAATGGAGGGGCTAGTACTGCTTTTGAGACTGATGGCCAGAATGACCTTACACTTTCACCTGGTTCTTACGATGTAACTGAGGTTGCTACACCAGGCTATACAACTACATACAATAACTGTGATAATGCCGTTGTGACGGAGGAAGGTACTACCGTATGTACTATCACAAATACATGGGTTTCAGTTATGTGTGATGACCCAGAAGCGCTGAATTACGAAGAGGAGGGAGAGTGTGAATATCCTACTGAAGATATCGATAATTCATGCCTCATTCCTTCAACAGAAGGTGACATAACTGTGTTTGATATCGGTGCATCTATTCCACCAGAAGAAAAGTCTGTGCAGACAATGTTCAATGAGAATGGCTTTGGAGGTGTCGATGTTGAAGCTGATCAGAAGAACTACCAAGTGTGGGATTTTGAGTCAGTAAGTACTGATGAAGTGAGCTTCAATGTTACGATTCTTGGCGGTGTATCAGGAAATGTCCAAACATTCGGATACTACAAGGCAGGTGATACCTCAAGTTTTGTACCGCTCTTTACGATTCCACCAACAGCGGTAGGAACTACGTTCCCTGTAACGATTCCAGACTCGTTTGCAACCTCATTTGGTTTTGCTATTCAAACTACTGGTACACAACCAAATACCTGGTACTCAGAAAAGGCACTCAATACAGATGGTAAGGACAACGTAGCTGCGTATAACCCAGCAGATAACGTATACCTCCTTGCGTTTGAAGACCTTAAAGCATATGACAACGATTACAACGACCTTGTAGTGAAAGTGTCAAAGATTAAGTGTACTGAAAATGAAGTTGCAATCTGTCAGACAGACGCAAACCTTCTTGCGAATGGTTCGTTTGAAACACCAGAGGTCAGTGATCCTGCAAAGTGGGATATCTTCAGTGCTGGAACAAGTTGGACAACTACATGGGTTGACGGCGCAATCCTAACGACACCACAACTCGAATTACACCGTGGAGTTAATGGATGGCTTCCATTTGTTGGGGAACAGTATGCAGAACTTGATTCAGACCAGGGAGGACCTTCAAGTAATGTAACTGGTGAGCCAGCATCTGTGCGCATCGCACAGACAGTGGCGACTATTCCGGGGGCAACCTATGAACTCTCATATCGATTCTCACCACGACCTGATAGCGTGAGCGCAACTGAGAACGTGCTCAAATCATACATTGATGGTGTTCTTGATACGGTAACGGGCGACGGCTCTGCAATGACCAATACTGAATGGGAGTTACACTCACGAACATTCACCGCTGATGCATCGACCGATATTGCATTTGAAGATGGTGGTACATCAAATTCTGTAGGTACCTTCTTGGATGATGTATGTCTCATTAAAATCGCTGATCCAGAACCAGAAGTTTGTGAGGTTACTATTGTGAGCGATACTAACACAACAGTTGTTGAGAAAGATGGGGCATTTGCGAAACTCCTTTCATTTGTTCATCCAGGATGGACAGCAGCAATTACTGGTGCAAGCTGGATTTGGGGAGACGACCCAGTAGCACCACCTGTAAACGGTGTATCTCAGACATTCGAACGAAAGTTTGGATGGAATGGCCCTGTAACAAGTGCGACACTCTACATTGCAGCTGACAATACGTTCGATGCAGAAATCAATGGAAGTACTGCTGGTACTGACCTTACTGAGTTCAATTACAAAGCACCAGCAAAGTCATATGATGTGACCAGTCTCATCAATGATGGCAATAACGAAATTGTTATTGAAGTTGGAAATCTTCCAAGTAGCAGTGACCCTGCAGCAAATCCTGCAGGACTCCTCTATAAGCTCGTCGTAACCGGAACAGATGCTGAGTGTGATGTTCCATACGAAGAGGAGGAGACATACATCATTGACGGCTACAAATGGAATGACGAAAACCCAGACGGGGAATGGGATGAGGAGGTTGAGGATGGAATTCAAGGTTGGGTGATTAAGGTAACAAATGGTGAAGATACACTTTCAACCACCACTGATTCAACTGGCTACTACTGGTTTGAAGTACCAGCAGGTACATGGACTGTGAGTGAAATTCAACAAAGTGGATGGACCCAAACAGCTCCAGTGGGAAATACATGTGTGTACTCTTTCGGCATGATTTACTATAAGACTGTATTACTTGATACACCAGATTGTAGTAATTTCGGTAACCACCAAACAAATGAAGACCCAGGTCTCTCATGTTCACTCAACGCAAGTAAGAACCCAGTATCAAACGGAGAGGATTTTGACCTCATTTGGACAACAACTGGTGCTGATCACGTAGAACTCGATGGTGTTGACGTAGCCCTTGATGGTTCACAATCAACTGAACTCTTCGATGACACAACATACACACTCACAGCCTGGGCAAATGAAAGTGAAGAAGAAGTGATTGAGTGTGAAGTGACAGTTACAAAGAAGACAAGTGGTGGAGGGGGAGGACGACGTTCTTCATCTTCTTCATCATCATCAAATAATGATGAGCCAGAGCCAGAGGTATTAGGTGAAGAAATTAGCATTATGCCACTCGGCGCTGCTAATACTGGTGCTGGAGGTACGTCTTCAGAGTCAACACTTCCATTCGCTTTTGCGCTTATCGGTGTACTTGCATC
This sequence comes from uncultured Candidatus Saccharibacteria bacterium, assembly GCA_964502345.1. Taxonomy (GTDB): domain Bacteria; phylum Patescibacteriota; class Minisyncoccia; order Phycocordibacterales; family UBA918; genus Damh-18. Next base: position 28,784 of record CAZCWH010000002.1, read on the forward strand.
ACTTGCAACCATCCGCGCAACAAAGAAGAATGGCTAATCGATTTACCAATTACCTTAACGGTACAACAACACGTCACTACGCGCGCGTAGTGGCGTTTGTTGTTCTTGGTATTTCTGTTGGATCCTTGATTACCCACATAGCATACCCGCACATTCAACAGTATCTCGCGAGTCAGCGTGCAGAGAAATCAGAAGTGATTACAGAAGAAACCTCTACTACGACTCCGTATGTACTCTCGCGTTCAAGTCCAACGTTGCTTCGTATCCCCAAAATTAATCTTGAGACTACATTTGAACCACCGTTAGGTTTGAATAGCGATAAAACAATTGAAGTGCCAGATTCTTATGACAAGGTCGGATGGTATCGGTATGGCCCAACACCTGGTGAAATTGGTCCTGCGGCAATTCTTGGTCATGTTGATTCATATCAGGGGGCGGCAGTCTTCTATCATCTTGGGCAACTCACTGAAGGGGACAAAGTATTCATTACGCGCGCTGATGGTACAGAGGCTATTTTTGAAGTAATGTATTCTGAACGATATTCGATTGACGACTTTCCAAGCGAGAAAGTGTACGGTGAAACAACTGGTCCAGAACTTCGACTCATTACGTGTACCGGGAAATATGACAAAGGGGAGCAACGCTATAGCCACAACCTTGTGGTATATGCAAAACTAACAGAAGCGACATCTACATCTGAGACGCTCGAATAACCTTCCAGTCTCCGTTCGAAAGCATCGAAAGGACTAATACGGCGAGATCTCAGGATTTCTGCAAACAGAATCAAGACGCTCAAAAAGCTCACCATTGTGGAGTGCCACGCATGCCCCACTTTTCAAGCATGCTTGGTACTGTCTCAGTGCTGTTGTTAGTAGCACGGTGTATGCCCACGAGATGCAATTCTTTTCGTCAGGGAGATTGAGTGCTTCTGTCTGTGCGAATATCTCTGTGAAGGCGGCCTCGATCACGCGGTCTGGGTAGGGTGTTTGAGTGTATGCAGCACGAGCACTAGGGTCGAGCACCATTTGGTAGTCATGAAGAATATCCGCAAATGAGGATTCATTGTCGCCGTGGTTCATCTGTTCGGTAAGAGTTTGCATACCAAATTACTTAGAACCGAATAATTGCACAACGTACCAACCCTTAAATCCTTTTCGCTCACCATACGCGATACCTATTCCGATGTCGGTATATTGGGTACCAAGTATGTTTGCGCGATGGGAAGGGGATTCGAGCCATGCGGTCATGAGGGAGAGTGTGCTCTTGTGATGCACAGCAAGGTTTTCGCCCGCATTCATGTAGGCGTACCCCTCTTCCGAAATTAAGGTCCAAAATTTCATGCCCGAGGGACTCTCATGACTGAAGTATGAATTCTTCGCCATATCATCAGCCTTTTTTTGTGCAGCTCGTGTTAAGGGCTCATCAGTAGTCACTGTGTTCAGTCCTGCTGTTTTGCGTGCTTTGTTCGTTGCAGAGATGATATCTGCCTGTGTATACGGGGCTTGAGTTGTCTTTGTTGTTACTGCTCTCGGAGCTGCGAATACTGTCGAAGTAGTAAGTACAGGGACAGAGATCAGAACGAGGAGTATATATACAATTATTGGACTTGATCGTTTGATAAACATAGGTGTTTATCGCGAAGTCGTCCTGGCCCATTTTCGGCCCGATGAACTCATACCGTACTCAAGAAGAACACGCAAAAATTCTCTTGGAGTGAGTATTGGTATATACGAGTATAAAGTGACCGGTTACGCCACGGGCTCAGAATGGTTCAGGCGTCCACGTACGAACCATTCTTCAACGCCTTCACGTTTATATTGGGTTAATAAAATGACCCTAGGGAGAGTCATCTGATCTACAAAGTAGCTCAAAGATAACCGGTTATGCTAGTGACTCCGCATGATCCAAGCATCCATATACAGATCATGTTTCTACGTCTTTATCTCTCTAGTCTTATTTTTATACGCCTATTCAGAAAAAATGCAAGGGAGGAGTGAACCAACTACTTCAGGCTAAAAATTGGGTTGTAGCGAGTTGATCCGAAGAGCTCGACAACGTACCAACCTTTCTTACCATTTCGTTCTCCGTATGCCATTCCAATTCCTACATCGGTATATTGTTCACCAAGAATATTTGCTCGATGTCCAGCAGACTTAAGCCAGGCCTTCATAATGGCGTTCGCACTTGTGTATTGAAACGCGAGATTTTCTCCAGCACTCTTAAAAGGGTATCCAGCAAGTGTAATAAAGTTCCAGTAGTGTGTGCCCGTAGGTGCGATGTGACCAAAGTAGTTTTGGTTGACCATATCATTCGCTTTGAGTTGAGCAGCGAAATTGAGTTTTGGATTTACTTTAAGCTTGTCCAAATCTTTTGCGAGTCGCGCCTTGTTAGTAGCTTGAACAATTTGAGTGTGCGTGTACGGTGCTTTCGCCACGGTACCTGTTTGTGCATGTGCAACACTAGATACGGTAGGCACAAAAAGCACACCTGTGATAATAAGGACTAAAAACAAAACCACTCGAGCTGAGCTATGTAATACCATTTCCACATTGTATGTCAGTGTACTGAAGAAATGTCACACGCCTGTTGAAATACCATATTTCTCCTCATGAAGAATTGCTGAGAGGGGTATAAACAAGGGTTTAAAAGATATTGCCAAAAACATAAATCATGGTATAGTACCAGTCACAATTTTGGCTGTTCACCGGACGGCAAACGCCTTCCCCGGGCTATGAAAAAAATTAAGAAGAATATACTCGCCTACGTTATGAGCCTTCCCGAAGGGGCAGTTTCTAGTATTCGTCGATATGAACGTGAGAAAGGTCAAAAATTCCGTATCATGCTCATTCGCGATACGGGTGTGTTAGGTGTGACTGCAGAGACCCCAAGCAAGGCTGATATTGTTGTTTCGATTAATTTTAGTAAGCGAAATGCAATAGCCGAAGCGCTTGCACCATACCAAGGCCAGATTAAGGCAATTACCTGTCGTTCTGAATCTAACATCTCACGATTCATTGAAGTCATACCCCATGTACCGTATCTTCGTACGCCGACGACTGAGTCGCTCACGTGGTCGACTGATAAACTTGAAATGCGTAGGCGCTTTGCCGCACTCGCAAAAGAGTATTCACCAAAGTACACTATTGCTCGCGAAAACACGAAAAGTGAACGGAGGCGCATCATTGAAAAAATTAAGTTTCCGCTCGTTGTAAAGCCAACTAACTTGGCGCAGAGTCTGCTCGTCTCCATTTGCTATCATGAAGATGAACTTAAGCAGGCGCTCACCACTCTGAAGCGTAAGATAAAAAAGACCTATAAAGAAAATAAGCGTTCTGAGGAACCCCGCATCATCGTAGAGGAGTTTATGGACGGTGACATGTATTCAGTTGACGCCTATGTAAACTCACGCGGGACGGTATATTTTTGCCCAATGGTGAAAGTCATCACGGGTCGCAATATTGGTCATGACGATTTTTTCAATTATCTTCGTATTACACCGACACACCTAAAGCAGGCATCAATAGAGAAAGCGCATGAAGCAGGAGAGGCTGGTATTCATGCTCTTGGATTACGGAATTCTACTGCACACATCGAACTTATGAAGATTGATGACGACTGGAAAATTATTGAAATTGGTCCGCGTGTTGGCGGTTTCCGCGACAAGCTACATAGTCTCAGTTGTGACATCGATCATTCACTCAATGACATTCTTATACGTTTCCCGCAAAAGCCGGTTCTCCCGAAGAAATGTAAGGGGTTTGCAGCAACACTTATGTGGTATCCAAAGAAAGAAGGGAAGCTCATAGGACTTCGGGGCATTAAACGAGCAACAGAGCTCAAATCTTTTAATGATATTTCTGTTACTAAAAAGATAGGAGACAGATGCAAATTTGCTAAGAATGGTGGAAAGGCTGTTTTTACGATCACTTTTTACAATGCTGAGCGATCTAAGCTTCTTGCAGACATCCGGCGAGTCGAACAACTCATCAAGATTGAGATTGAGTAAATTTGTGTGCACAGATAGGCGAAAAAAGCCCAGATATGGGGTATTATGGCTCTATGCCGCGAACTAAACACGTTGTCATAAGTGTTATTGCGATTATTCTGCTTTTGCTCGCCATTGCAATAATGGGCAGTTTTTCTAAGAAGAACGAAAGTATAACTACCGTTTCAGTAAATGGTTTGTTTACTGAAGGAATGCCCGAACTTACGGTAGAGACAAGAGTCAAAGAAAATAAGCAAAGTATCCGAGATGCATTTCTCGCAAAACTTGGGCAGATGCCGAATAGCGCAAGTGTGGCAACGGTGGAAGAACCTGATGCTGTCGAAATCGAAAGTGATGTAGCCTCCACAGCACCCCCTTCGTTTGATTGGGGTATGTGGACTGCCCGCCTAGAAGAATTTGATAAGAAAAAAATAGTTGCCGATACCATTCTTCATGATTTTAAGGAACAGCTCCAGGTTGCAGAAGAAAAACGTGCCCAGCTCATGACGCTCATAGCAACGACTACCGCAACTTCATCATCTCAGAGTAATGTCCTTGATACGCAGATAGCATGTCTTGATACCCAAATAGAGCGTGAGATGTTGATTGTAAAAGAGCTTGAGGGGATAGGAACAACCTCACTTGGTCTTTTGTACACAGCACTTATGGGAGAAATCGAATTGCAGGTACGGAGTGAGGAGGTTACAAAGCTTTATGATCAGACCCTTCAGCTTGAGGCAAAGAACAGTATGCTTCTTAGTACCTATGCGGTGAGTGCAGTAAACTGTGAACGCCTCCATACAGACGCACTTCCACAAGCAGGGACACTATAGATTTAATCAATTTTTGTGGTATAACAAGTGTCGTTTTAGTTCGCTCACTTGATTCTTGGAGGAGGAGTGATGACCTCAATATACGTCCGGCCCCTTGGGCGCTTAGCCCGTTTTGGAAACGTAGTGATGGTTCCCTTCATGTATGCGCTCTCAGGGACAAGAGAGTCGCCACAGCGCACTCATTTCTGGAATAACAGCAAGCTGACAAGAGAGGATATCTCAAAACTCAATCTGTCCTACACCATAATGGCTCGGGGCGATCCAAGTGCGAGTGTACGTTACTGGTGGAAATTTCCAGTCTTCCATGCTCCTATCGTTGGCGGATGGAGGAATTACATCGTCTTACAATCATTACATATCCACACGCCTTGGTATGTGGGGTGGATTGCTGGAGATATCATTGGCGTTTCGCGACTCTCATTTCCCGCAGTGCGTGTATTGCGAGGGAAAAGGGATACAAGGTTCTTTGGTGTAACAGCCGATGGCACTCAAGTCCCACTTAAACACGTAGGTTGTGGACGAATTGGGGATGGAAGTCCGTACGGAGAGCTCCCGCTCCTGTAGGATGCTTGCTTTGGGTCCCGTGCACTGTGCACGGGCTTTTTTTTATGACTTATGACTT
>CAZCWH010000003.1:0-15268 GCA_964502345.1 uncultured Candidatus Saccharibacteria bacterium
GTAAACCGTGGGTCGTCAGTTCAAATCTGACAGATGGCTCTTAGAAATCTATCTCAGTTGGTTGGAGTTGAAACAGTACGGGGTACTGTTTCAAGGTTTTGTAAGCAAAGCTTTCTTGAACTGCACTCGCAGAAAAACATAGTTAACTCTGTTTTTGCTCCTCGTTTGTTCAAGTAAACCGTGGGTCGTCAGTTCAAATCTGACAGATGGCTCAAAGTAAAAAATCACACAAGTGCAGTATAGAAAAGAGCTCCTTACGGGAGCTCTTTTCTATACTATTTAATCTCTACCCATTCTGAAGTGTCTGTTCCCTTCGATCTCGCTTTTCTTCCTCGGTGAGCGCACTCGCGATCTTGTGTTCTGCAATTTCATCAAGCTTATTTCGTGTCGTACGTTCAGCACGTGATTTTCGAGCATGCATACGATTTGCTTTCTGCACATCCTGAATACGTTTCTCGTATCGCTTCAAAACGTACAGTATGACACCGAGCACGGTATGGAAGAGATAGTGCATCATCTGGCGGAGTAGATCCATACTAATGAACCGTACAAAGTTACTGATACCATGCCCTACCTTAAGGAGGTAGTAATCGAGATGGAGTCGGGCATTTTTAAAGTAGCGAAAACCTGCTCGCTCCTCGTGGCGAAAAAGTAACTCAAAAGCACAGACCGTGATAAGGCTGAGTGTGAATCCAAGGACTGGGGTGAGCATGCACCTATTTTACCGAAATACGCGAGATTTTAGAAATAACAACATTCTCACCGAACTTGTGGATTGCGTTATTCACGAGATCACCGATGGTCTTGTCCTGATCCTTAATGAAGGCCTGCTCGAGAAGCACGCGGTCTTTAAAATATGCATCAAGTTTTCCTGCAAGGATTTTTTCTTTGATTTCTGCTGGCTTATCACCGAGCTCTTTTTCAAATACTTCGCGTGCTTTTTGTAGTTCACTCTCACTCACTTCAGCACGTGTGATGTAGAGTGGGTTTTGAGCCGCGACGTGCATCGCTATCTCGCGTGCAAGTGCAATAAAATCTTCATTCTTTGCAACAAAGTCAGTCTCAGATGAGAGGAGCACAAGTGCAGCAACTTCGTGTGTAGAGTGTACATATGAACCAACAGCTCCAGCACCAAGTGCACGGTCTGATTTTTTAGCAGCAGATTCCCCTCCCTTCCTTTGGAGAATAATGCGTGCTTTTTCCATATCGCCTCCAGCCTCCTCAAGTGCCTTCTTGCACTGCATAACAGAAATACCGGTTGCGTCTCGTAACTCCTTTAGTTGTGCTGATGTGATCTCCATACAAAAGAACGGATTATAACGATAATATAAATAATTCTACCTCAACAGACGGTACCTCCTTACGCACCAACTGATTCACGCGCGCGTGTTTCCTCTCGCTTTGGTACTAATACGAACTCAGTCTTTCCCTCTTCGAGCGCACGAGTCAGTTCTCCAAGAACGAGCGAGACACTCGACTGAAGTGAGTCATTGACGACAACTGGGTAGGTAACTTCGCGGAGATTTGCGTCGGAACTTGTGACACCAATAACTGGGATATTCATTGTCTGAGCTTCCTTAACTGCAATTGCATTGTGACGTGGGTCAACAACGACGAGAAGGCTCGGGATTCGATCGATTGCCTTGATGCCATCAAAGTTGTACATGAGCTTCTCGAGTTCACGACCAATCACTACACGCTCCTTCTTTGTGTATTTTCGCTCAAGCTCCCCTGAGATGCCTTGTGCAGTGAGATCGGCAAGGCGCTGAAGCCGCTTCTTGATTTCTGGGAAATTTGTAAGGGTACCACCAATCCATCGATTGACTACAAATGGCATACCCACCTTCTCAGCGTATGATTTGACGAGCTGACCAACTTCTTCTTTTGTACTCACAAAAAGTACGGTCTTCCCGCTTCTTCCTGCTTCTTTGACAACCTCGGCAGCTGCAGTAATGAGTGCCTGTGTCTTCTCAAGATCAAATATGTCAGTACCTTGCTTGTTTCCAAAAAGATATGGTTCTACCGTTGGGTGGCGTCGTGACTTTGTAAAACCAAAATGTGCTCCTGCGGCAAAGAGACGCTCAATGAGCGATTTGTTACCGGTTGTTGATTGTATTTCTGTATTCATGGATATTAAAAACCGCGCAGGGCGCAGAGACCGAGATACTACCACAGTGTATATCAATCCGCAACCGCGCCACGAGCCGCTGCTGCAGCCCCTTGGAGCCCTAGGACCACCGCATCGAGTTCTCCCTCCATAATGCCCACAATATTGTGCCACGACTCCTTAATTCGATGGTCGGTAATGCGGTTTTGAGGAAAATTGTAGGTACGAATTTTCTCTGAGCGGTCCCCCGTTCCAATTTGCTCCCGCCGTGTATCACGGTGACTTTTTGCCTCTTCTTCTTCATGAAGCATCTCGAGTTTTGCAAGCAGAAGCGTCATCGCTTTTTCACGATTTTTAAGCTGACTTCGCTCAGATTGTGAGCGTACTTCTACACCCGTTGGAATGTGCACGAGACGAACTGCAGTCTCAACCTTGTTCACATTTTGACCACCCGCACCTCCGGAACGTGAAAACTCCATTTGGATGTCTGAGGGATTTACTTCGATGATAGGCTTTTTTCTCATCGGCAGTACGGCAACGGATGCGGTCGATGTGTGTACGCGGCCAGACTTCTCTGTAACCGGAATACGCTGGACACGATGAACACCTGTCTCATAACGAAGTGCATCGTAGACATTTGTGCCCAGTATTTCAAATGTCGCTTCTTTGTACCCGCCTTGTGTTGCACGTGATTCTGAAAGCACAGTCGTCGCCCACCCATTTCTTTCTGCGTAACGGAGGTACATGTGCGACAGCTGCTCGGCAAACAATGCCGCTTCCTCACCGCCCGCACCTGCGCGTACTTCCAGTACTATTCCATACGGCTTTGCCTCCTCCACATACGAAGCAAGCACAATGCGCTCCATTTCTGTAAAAAGCATTTCTTTTTGCGCACGAAGATTGGCAATCTCTTCTTCAGCCATATCACGCATCCCCTCATCTGACTCAGCAAGTAGTGTTGCCTCTTCTTCTTGTCGCGTAAGTGCATCAAATTGACCCGCCAAAAACTGAGTTTTTTGATGGTCACGAAACTGTGATAGTTTTTCTTGATCAAAATCCATACCGAATACTATACACGAATGACAGATGAGATAAAACGACGAGAACCGAGGTGCCATTGGCACCTCGGTTCGGGAATCGCTTGCTTCGTTATTTCTTCTTCGTTCGTGTACCAGCCTTTCCTGCTCGAGCCTTGAATCGCTCTACGCGACCTGCAGTGTCCATAACCTTTTCCTGTCCTGTGTAGAGTGGGTGTGACGCACTTGAAACGTCAACAAATGCAATTGGGTATTCATTACCGTCAGTCCATTTCTCGGTCTTGTCAGTCTCTACGGTTGACCCAACGAGAAAACGCTCACCACTTGAGTTGTCGTGGAAGATGACTTTGCGAAAATTGTCGGGATGTATATCTTTTTTCATGCCAAATAATTATGTGCCCTGCACTATACCAGAATCCTCATATTTCGCAACATACATTATTTATCATCAAGAAAGTCGATATCGTTCTGGTACGATTCCGCATGACTGAGTACACTCGCCGCGTATCCTAGCCCAGCAGTCATCCAATTTCCTCCCGCATAGTATCGGCCCGCAGCCTGGCGCTCTGCTGAGTACCCTCCACCCACACCACCAAGATCCTGAAGGAACAATGCTGTAGCCATGATTGCATGCTCTGGATTCCAAGGGTCACCCACCGGTACGCTATACGCAGTAGCGATCCTACCTTCATACCCTCTCCATGTTGAAGGGATAAACTGCGTAGGACCCATCGCACCACCATACCCATATGATTGAGGGCATGAAACGGGTGTGCCATATGGATCACGCCCAAGGCGCGCCATCAGCTCAAGGAAGTACGGCACGTCCCGATCGGGTTTCATAACACCCGAAAATGCTGTCCCTGTATTCTTACCAATACCATCACCAGTCTTTGCATCCACAAGCAAGCACTGACCAACGTTAGTTCCAAGATTTGATTCCTGCCGAAGGATACCGAGAATGAACGCCGCACGAACTCCTGTGTATGCTGCTGCAGCCTTCGCATACGCGAGGGCTTCTTGGAACGGAATACCTCCACCATCAATACCACGCAAACGGAAAAGGGCTACATTGATCTGATTTGCTTTTGCTTGCCTATCCTTAACGATTTGCTCATATGACTTTGCCTGCTCTTTGGTAGCAACGAGCAGCTCTTTTTTCTCCCGTTCAGTCTGCGAGATTTTTTTCTTTTGTGCTTCGATGTCGTACTTGGCATCGAGTTCCTTATTTTGTGTTTCGCCAAGTCGAATTCGCTCTTCGTCGGTTATTTCTATTACTTGTCTCAGATTATAAAAATGATCCTCTAAACTTCGCTTAATGACAAAAAAAGAATCGAGGTCACTAAAGAACTCCGAGAGATTTCTACTGTTCAGAACAACTTCTGCGAGGGAGTAATTGTCAATTTCCTCCGTCCGTCGAATCAACTGTGCTAATGCCTTTTTAGCATCTCCAATATCTCCCTCAAGCTCATTGATTTTTTCACTTCTCACATTGATATCCTTGGTGAGTTGCGAAATGGCAATATTCTTTGACTTAATAGTTGCCTCAGCAGCCTTGATTTTTGCAGTAAGGGCCTTCACGTCCCCATCAATCGTAGAAACTTGGGTTCTCGTCCCAGCAAGAATTCCCTGCCATGCGGCAATTTCTGCATTACAGCGGGCAAGGTCTTCTTGTAGCTGCTCTTCAGACTTCCCCGCAACATCATCATTACAAGATGCAAGCTCCTGCGCAAAAGCGCCCAAAGGAAGACAGTGGAACACAACTACCCCAAGTAAGAGAACGTAAAAAAAGCGCATACCTAATACGAACAGTATACCAAGCTTACTCACTTCTCTGCAAAAGTTACTAGGAGCTACAAAAAAGCCCCGTCTGGGGCTTTTTTGTAGTGCGATTTTGAGTATTATGCAGCTGGCTCTTCAGGAACTTCTGTCTTTCCTTTCTTTTCAACCTCTACAGCATCCATATCAACTGCCTCGACTGGAGCCTCAACTTCCTCCACAACCGCCTGAATAAGGGCAACAACACCTTCTGGGTCATCGTCAGTACGTACTCCTGCTGGAAGTACGAGATCCTTTACATGAATCTGAGTCTCAAGGTCAACAAGCAATGTAACGTCAACAATAATTTCCTTTGGTAGTTTACTTGCTTCACAAGTTACTTCAATCTCGTGCATCACCTTTGTGAGCGTTCCGCCGAGCTTGAGCGCAGGTGCTTCACCAACGAAGGTGAGCGGAACATCAAGTGTGAGTTCCTTACCTTTTTCAATTGCGTAGAAATCTACATGGATGATTTCTCCACGGAGTGGATCAATGACAACGTCCTGCACGAGTACCTCTTTCTTTCCGTCGAGTCCCGAGAGTTCGATGATACTTGATTCACCTGTCTGTTTGAAAAGCTTTTCAAACGCTGCCCCATCAACACTAAGCGCTATGGAAGCCTCTTTAGGACCATACACAACAGCCGGAATCTTGCCTGCTGTACGCAATTTCTTTGTCGCCTTTCCGCGCTCCTCTCTTTTTGTTACTGCAAGTGTAAATGTCATACTCTGTTGTGCTTATGCTCGTATGGGCTTTCGCACACGAGTGTAAATAATAACGTCTGTTCGAATGACGACTACCATACCATAGATGGCAGAAAACTCAATACACTGAGCCGGTTTCCAACCCTACTATTCCCCTCCTATGCTGTAGTAACGACATTCGTTGGCTTTTCGCCACTCAAGAAATCGATGATATTCTGTGCAGCTATTTCAGACATCTTACTGCGTGTTTCGTCAGATGCAGAGGCGATGTGTGGCGTTATGACAATCGAGTCGAGTTCAGCAAGACCCGGTGCAAGCTCTGGTTCATGTTCGAACACATCAATACCAGCCCCTCGAATAACTCCATTTTTAAGAGCAGTGACGAGTGCCTTCTCATCAATAACAGGACCACGTGACGTGTTGATGAGGTACGCAGTTGGCTTCATTAAGGCGAGTCGTTCCGCATTGAGGAGGTGTTCAGTTGTTGGGAGGAGCGGAACATGGATGGTGACAACATCTGCTTCACGCAGTACTTCTTCAACGGTTGCTCTAAATTCGCATGCTATTTCTTTCTCAAGTGCCTCGTTTCGTGCAATATCATAATAGACAATCTTCATACCAAACCCACGTGACGCCTTAAGTGCAACTTCATATCCAATACGCCCCGCCCCAAGAACCCCAAGCGTCTTCCCCATGAGATCTGTTCCCAGAAAAAGTTCAGGCGCCCAGCCATCATATCGTTTTGCGCGAGTGAACCGATCAGACTCAGGAATACGCTTCACCACTGAGAGCATGAGTGAGATGGTGTATTCAGCTACGGTGTTCGTGAGTACGCCGGGAGTATTTGTAATCGTGACTCCACGCTCTCCTGCAGCCTGCATATCAATATTATTGTAGCCAACCGCATAATTGGCAAAAATTTTCGCCGTAGGAACTGCATCGAAGATACTCGCATCAATAGTGTCAGTGAGGAGCGACAGTACCGCATCATAGGGTTTAGCACTCAATTCACCAACAAGTTCTGCGTGAGTAAGTACTCCATCTTTCGAACTCACATCGACCTCATGCCCCGCTGCACGCAAAAGGCTTACTCCTATATCGGGGATTTTTCGGGTAACGTAAACAAGTGACATAGTTAAATGTATTCTCTATTAGGATGCTAACCACACAATCATATCATGGCACTTCCTCCGAGGTGCTACAATGAAACGATATGTCAGAACAATATGATTTTGTAGCACTTGGCGATATTACTATTGACGCTTTTATTGAACTATCAGAAAAAGACGCAAAGGTTAGTGAAGATCCAAAAACCGGTCGAAAGACCCTTAGCATGTTCTTTGGTGGCAAACTTCCCTACGAAGATGTCACTGTGGTAAATGCAGTTGGAAACTCACCGAATGCAGCAGTAGCTGCACATCGACTTGGACTTCGTTCGACGTTGGTTACTAATCTCGGGCACGACCGAAACGGAAAAGATTGTCTCGATCAGCTCCGCAAAGAAGGTATTGATACCGACTACGTAAAGGTTCACGAGGGTAAAAAGACGAACTATCATTACGTACTCCGACTTGGCGCTGAGCGTACTATTCTCATTAAACACGAGACGTATCCGTACATGCTTCCGAATTTCGCGGTACCTCCTAAATTCCTGTACTTCTCCTCAATTGGTGAAAACGGGGTTCAGTTTCATCATGATGTTGCCAAGTATCTCCGTGAACACCCTGAGACAAAGCTTGCGTTTCAACCGGGAACATTTCAAATACGACTTGGTGTAAAGGAGCTTAAAGACCTCTACGAAGTAACTGAGATTTTCTTCTGCAATAAGGAAGAGGCTCAGGAGATTCTTGATACTGAGGAGCAAGACATTCCAACACTCCTCCGTGGCATTCGAGCACTTGGCCCAAAGATTCCTGTCATTACCGATGGTCCAAATGGTGCCTTTGCACTCGATCATGACGATACTGCGTGGTATATGCCTATGTACCCTGATCCAAAGGAGCCTGTCTCACGTACGGGTGCCGGAGATGCGTTCTCTTCAACTTTCACTTCTGCAATCATTCTCGGTCATGACATTGGTACTGCGCTCTCATGGGGTCCGATCAACTCAATGTCCGTTGTTCAATATATTGGTGCGCAGGGTGGTCTCCTCACTCAAGACGCAATCAAAAAGTACCTTAAGGAAGGTCCAGTTGACTACATCCCTAAACGCGTGGCCTAGAAATTAAAGAGCGTAGCGACTATAATTTCTGGTCTGTCACTTTTTCTTCCTTCCCAGAAGAAAAAGTTACTGGCCTAGAGATTAAGGAGTGAGTTGCATAGCATCATAAAATCCCCGGGTATCACCCGGGGATTTTATTATTTGTTGAAAATTAGAAGAGTGCTTTTGCCGTTTTTATAATAGTCGGTGTATCAATTTCATAATGTGCAAGGAGTTCTTCCATTGTCCCTGATTGCCCAAAGAGGTCCTTCACCCCGATTCGTATGACACGAGTTGGCAAATGTTCCCCGAGATACTCAGCGACCGCTGAACCCATACCACCCATTGCCTGATGTTCTTCCACAGTAATAAGAGTGCCATGTTCCTCCGCAAAGGCATGGATTGCCTTTGTATCGAGTGGCTTAATAGTCGCAAGATGCATAACGGATGCCCCAATACCCATTTCATTTAATTCCTTCCCCGCAACAAGTGCCTGGTGCAGTATTGTCCCCGTCGCAATAATACCAACCTTTCGTTCATGTTCTGCATCGCGTTCTAGATATACTTCTGCTTTCCCAATTTCAAATGGCGAACCGGGCGTTGTAATCACTGGTGTCGCTTCACGTGCAAGACGCATGTATACCGGCCCCGTATACTTCGCGATTGCCAACGTTGCGCGCCTTGCTTCATGCGTATCGCACGGTGCAATAACTACCATCCGTGGAATAACACGCATGAGTGCAATATCTTCAATTGCTTGATGCGTCGCTCCGTCAGGGCCAACCGAAATACCCGAATGTGCACCAATTATCTTTACGTTTGATTGATTGTACGCAATTGTGGTACGTACCTGTTCCCAGTTCCTTCCTGGAGAGAACATCGCGTACGAAGCTATGAATGGAATCTTTCCCATTGCTGACATCCCTGCCGCAACCGACGCCATAGACTGTTCTGCGATACCGACCTGTATAAAACGGTCGGGAAACGCATCTGCGAAGACATTGGTCTTCGTCGAACTTGTCAGATCGGCCGAGAGCGCGACTACGCGTGGATCTTTTTCTCCAGCTTCTTTGAGACCTTCTCCATACCCATTACGATTTGGCACGCGTTCAACCGCGGTATCAAATATATTCGGATTTAAGTGATTTGCTAGCATACTATTCTTAATCAGTTACATTGATGGTGCCGCCGAGTGTTCGAAGTTTTTCGAGCGCTACTTTAGCCTGATTACCCTTCTTCACTCTATCTTCTGGTCCGAGGCCCGGAGGATTTCCATGCCACCTGAAATCTCGTTCAAAAACATCAACACCCTTTGAAGGAATGGTATGTGCAATGATGATCGAAGGCTGACTATATACCGCCTGTGCTTTCCCAATAGCGTCGTTAATTGCACGCATGTTATGTCCATCGACTTCCTGCACGTCCCAATTGAATGCCTCGAGTTTCTCTCGAAGTGGCTCAAGTGGCATAACATCAGTTGTATAGCCATCAATCTGGATACCATTTCGATCAATTATCGCGATGAGATTATGGAGTTGTTCCTTGCCTGCGTGCATCATCGCTTCCCAAATTTGTCCTTCATTGAGCTCTCCGTCACCAAGGAGGCAGTAGAAATACTTTGCTGAATACGGATTATCGATGCGCTCAGCGAGCGCCATACCTACAGCTTGCGAAAGTCCTGAACCAAGTGGTCCTGAGCTTGTCTCGATACCAGGGAGTGCTTCACGATGTGGATGCCCCTGAAGGCGTGAACCAAATTTACGGAGCGTCAGTAATTCTTCTACAGGGAAATACCCTGCGTGTGCCATGGTGGCGTAGAGCACTGGGCAGATGTGACCATTAGAGAGGATGACACGATCACGATCATTCCAAAACGGATCATGTGGGTTGTGCTTCAGTACCTCAAAGTAGAGAAGGGTGAAGACATCGGCCATATCCAAAGGCCCCGCGGTGTGCCCGCTTCCCGCTTCGACAAGCATCTCGATGATACTTTGACGAATTTCGTTTGCTTTGAGTTCAAGTCGATGAACATCACCATCAGAAAGGTACTGCATATGCATGTAGTATAGCAGTCTTACATTTTTTCACAGACTCTCTCTGTTTATAGACTATGAATCTAATCACGCGCAATCGCTTCGAACACTCTAAAAGTTTCTTCTGGATTATCTGATTTTAAAATTGCAGAACCTGAGACAAATCGATTTGCGCCTGCATCTCTGAGTTGTGGAATTGTATTCTTATTTACACTTCCATCAATACTAATCGTGAGTGATGGATACTGCCTTCGTATTTCTCTAACCCGTTCGAGCACCCGCTCATCAAAAGGTTGCCCCTGTGAACCAATTTGTGCGATACCCATGAGCTGTACATAATCAGCGTATTGGATGTGCTCCAAGAGCATTTCAAGTGGAGAATCGTTGTTAATAGAAAGCCCAAGACGAAATCCCAGTTCATTCTTCAGGGACAAAATTTTTTGAAAGTTTGTCGTACTCTCAAGATGCACCACAACATCCTTAACACCAGACTCCACATACGCTCCGATCACCTCTTCGGGATTTTGAATCATGAGATCTACTTCAACATGCAGGAGAGCAATCAATTCTGCGATTTCATCAATCTCACTTCTTTGCCGGTATGGCCATGATTTAAATGGAACAAATTCACCATCGACGATATCAATCTGTATTTCTTCGGCAAAAGACTGGATCTGCTCAAGAGTGCTTTCCAAATGAGAGAGTGACTCCGGGATAATTGCTGGAATAATCTGTTTCATACATTATAGAGCATCAATTTTTTCTATCCTTCGTGCATGTCGCTCTTCACCACTAAAATCTGTAGCAAGCCACAGCCGTACCGCCTCACAGGCCTCTTCAACAGAAAGGAACCGTGCACCAAGCGAGAGTATGTTCGCATCGTTATGTGCGCGGGAGAGCGTAATAATATCTGTTTGCCCACCATAATAGACTGCTGCACGTACATTTCTAAATTTATTTGCAGCGATTGCCTCGCCCTGACCGGAACCTCCAAAAATAATAGCTCGTCTCGTAATGCCGTTTTCCGACACTGCGTTTGCGGCAATACTGATAAAGTCCGGATAATCATCCTCGCTGTTCATTGTTGTTGCACCACAGTCAACAACTTCATACCCGAGCTCATCTCGAACAAAGGCCATAACACTATTTTTTAATTCAAAACCAGCGTGATCCGTCGCAAAGTAAATGGTCATACGTGTGTAAGTTATTATTCTCCGAGCAATGTCGCCACCTTACTGACATGCTGTACTAAGGTCTCTGTATAGCTTGTTTCGTTATCATACCAAGCAAGCACTTTGACCAAGTTCCCTCCCACGACGCGCGTGAACGCTAGGTCAGCTATCGACGCATAGCGAGCACCAATAATATCTGAAGAAACAATAGGGTCAGTGGTAACTGCAAAAAGATGTTTCCAGGAATCACTCTGAGACGCATCAGTGAGTGCCTTGTTTACTTCCTCAACGGTGGTATCGCGCTTAGCAATGAACGTCACATCCACAATGGATCCAACTGGTACAGGAACACGAATGGAAATACCATCGAACTTCCCTTTGAGTGACGGGTGAGCGAGTGTGGTCGCGATGGCTGCGCCCGTTGATGATGGAACGATATTTTGTGCAGCAGCTCGGCCTTCTCGCAAATCCTTCTTGCTTGGCCCATCAACGAGTGATTGAGAGGCTGTGTACGCATGCACGGTATTGAGAATTGCCTTTTCGATGCCGATTGCTTCATTGAGGATCGCGATGAGTGGACTTGTCGCGTTCGTCGTACATGAAGCATTTGAACTAATTGTAGAACCGGCAAGTGCTCCTTCGTTCACCCCCATAAGTACTGTTGCGCCCGTAACTCCCGCTGCGACTGGGTCTCCTGAAACTGGAGCAGAGATAACTACTCGACGAGCCCCCGCATCAAGATGCACTTTTGCTTTTTCGTAGCTCGTGAAGAGTCCCGTTGACTCGACAACAATATCAACTCCAAGCGCCTTCCAAGGAAGCTTCATGGGCTCTCGCTCACTTACAAATTGTATCTTCGTACCATTTACAGTGAGCACTCCTGGTTCGGTAGTAACCGTAAATGCACTCCTACCATACACGGTGTCGTACTTAAGGAGGTACGCAAGACTTTCAATGTCACCAAGATCATTAATCGCGACAATATCGAATGCTGGATTCCCGAAGGCCATGCGAAAGAATGTTCTTCCGATGCGCCCAAAACCGTTAATTGCTACTTTTCTTTTTTGCATGAATAAAGGCTAACTAATTACCTACTATGTACTTCCTAGTATACATGAATGGCAGGGCCACCTTTGGAAAAATAAATGGATAACATTTACACATCCTGCCTCCGCAGTAATCGCCAACCTGCAATGGTCATGATACAGAGGAGTACAACGAACCAGAAGAAATAACTCTGTAGAAGAATCAGAATGTACCTATATATATACTCAAAAAGTGTAGGCGCTGACGTAGTGTGTTCGATATACATAATGCGAGAGACTATCTCACCATATGTGTACCCTATCTGGGTCGTCGTGTAGTCAAAAATCGCTATGCGAACGGGGAACGTGCCTGAGACGCCCAAGGGTGCAAGGAGTGCCGTGTACGCTGACTTATCTTTATTAATGCGAAGAAGGAAGGCAAATTCCTTATTCTGATTACTACTATCTCCAAGCGTCACGAGAATAGTCTTCAGGTGCTCTGGTACCAGATTGTACGGAAGTGAAATCGTGAGTTGTTTTGACCCATCTATCGTGACGGTGCGTCCTTCGGATATAGGGAGCGACACACCTTCCTGGATAAACAATATATCTCCTAACTTAAGGGCAATGGGATTAACTGACTCATCGATGATGTCGATTGGGTCGGTAGGACCTGCACCATCATCTCCGATGCGAATTGAGACAACTGCACCTGAAGATATGTTACCGTGAGCATCATACGTGAACACGGTGTAGTACTGTCGTGTTCCGTCTTTTGCCATACCAATGTCGATTGCCCCCACCCCGTCCCCTTCGTAGACAACCCATCCATCAGCCGTATCGCTCGGATAAAACGAGTCACTACGGACTACACGAACGTATGAAAAATCTTCGTCCTCGGGATTTATCCACGAAAGTGCAATGTCATTCCCAGACTCTACTGCCGTAAGGTTACGCACATTCCCGGGAGGAAAAATATCTTCCTGTGAGAGAGTTACAAATGTACTTTCAGTAAGTACACTCTTCCGCCCAAAGCTGTTTTCTCCCTCGATGCTGAATTTGTATAAGGTACCGGGCAGTAGTCCGACAATTTTTGTCTCATGGAGCTTCCTCCAGGATCCCTCAGCAATTGAACCAAGTTCATACGAAATAGTTCTTCCCCAACGTATGACTGAGCGTGCATGAATGTTTGTTTCGTATCTAATGATGACCGAATCGTAAGCTGGTATCACCTCGAGTCGGATAAGTCTGAGCGGCGCGATACTCCCGTATGACGAAGTCGAAGACGCAGTTGGCGATGAAGGTGTCGGCGGTGGCGTCGCGAGTGTTGTTGTCGAAACAGCAGTTGACGATGCTGAGAAATTGGAAGAGGCATCAAAAGCTGTCAGGTAATAGGTATACGTCGTACTCGCAATAAGACCAACGTCGCTGTATGTTGTAGCAGTTGTCGTCGCTATCTGAACATTGTCACGAAATATCTGATACCCCGAGAGCGCATAATCATCAGTAGATGCTACCCATGCTAAATCAATTTGCGAGGTTGCAACTGGTGTTGCAGTGAGTCCGGTGGGAATAGTTGGAGGCGTAGTATCGAAACCAATTGCCTGTTCAACCGTAAAATTGTCGGTTGCCGCGAGTACAGTCGACCCCAGCATACATATACTGAGGAAGGTTACAAAAAGAGAGAAGAAAGTTCGAGTCATCATAACGTGAGTGCCGTCACTGTTGTAGTAGCTGTGTACGTTCCTGGTGCTTGATTAACTAGATTGCCCACACCGACACGAAAATTGATAGTTGTCGTTGCGCCTGTAGGTTGATTAGGTCCTGAACTGCGCGCAATGGCAACGTCAGAAAGTGAGAGACCATCCCAACACGCAAGCGCACTGTCACTTGATCCTGTATTACAAAGAGAAACTGCATCATCTTTGAAGCGCTGTACAATATCGACACCTGAAGGTGAGTACCCAAAATGTGCATTTGTTGCACCAGTTGTAAATGTAAAGTCAGGAACACCACTTGGGACATAATCCTGGATAGTGTTTGCACCACTTTGCATAGCTGGATTTCCGGATGCCCGAATCGTGAGCTGGTATCCGGCTGAGTCATCAGTGACTACAGTTACTGTAGTAGACCCATTCGACACTCCTCCCGTAAGACCAGAAATCGAAGGTGAGAGCACGACCGGCGTTGCTCCACTTAATGAAATGTAGGATTCATGCATTTGCTGATACCCTGCCTTGAGGTTATAGCTCGCACTCCCCAATTCCCCCGTACCTACTTCCCCTGCTGTGGACTCGAGTGTGTAATTGGTTGATGTCGAGAGTCCCCCTCCGAAGTTAATACTGTCACTTTCTATACGATAGCTTGAACTCTGCATCACCTGTGCACCAACAAGCTGCAGACCCACAAAAAGAACTGGGGTGAGAATGAGTGATGCAACTGTAGTGAATAGGAATTCACGCATACACCACGATTATGCTTTACGCTTGAATTCAAATGTTCTGAAGAATGCTCGAGTAAGGAAAAGAACAACGAATATGACACCAAATCCCAGAGCAAGTAGATTCCATGGAAGAACCCAGAATGAATAACTTATTGTATCAATGACATTGTCATAACTTCTGTTGATATGAGCAGTTGCAGTGTACCGACCAAAAAGAAAATCTCGTTCCCAGGTTACCTCGCGCAACCTTGTCGACTTTGGAAGTACAAACCACGGTTCAAGGGTCATCATGCCAACTTCCTCCCCAAGTATATTTTGAATGCGAACTTCTCCGTATGGGGTAAGGTGTATTGCCCCTTTATTTTCAAAAAGGATACCAAATTTAATTGGACCACTTTGAAAAAGTTTTTCTTTTGTGAGCGTACCAAACTCCTTGAGTACACCATCCTTTTGAATCTCGCCCGGAATGGTGATGAAAAATAGTGTTCCTATTCGCGCAATAATAGCTGACTGTGGTGCAGTGCCCTGAGATACATCTGACTGTGCTTCCTTAGAAACTGTACTTACGAGCACGCTACCATAGAGTCCTCCAGGTTCTGCGTCTGCTGGTACCGTAATGGTAACCGGGATTCTTGCACGCACATTGTGTGGAAGATCAAAACGTGGAGCTTCCACACTCACATAGTCCTTCATTGAGTACGGCCCCCTATCGTCGCCAAGCAATATAAG
>CAZCWH010000003.1:15278-24859 GCA_964502345.1 uncultured Candidatus Saccharibacteria bacterium
TCGAACCGACAGCGTCTTCAGTAGTAATCTCAAATGTGCGAGTTTCCCCTGTACGATTACTGACAGTTATTTCTACCGTCTTAGATTGTCCTGGTTTAATTTCAAGCTCCATCTTTCCCGGACCAACTACAAAGTCTCCAACGACTTCATTTTCGTTCCCCAGTAACTGTTCTGTCTTATATGGAAGCACTGACGGTTCAGTAGTAGTAATAGTACTACTTGCTGCAGCAGGGAGAATGTCGTCAGCAGAACGCACTACCCGAGGTAGTGCGTACAGTATCATTACAATAACAACAAGGAGAAAAATTGCTCTAAGTGATGCCGATAGCCGATACAAGGGTGTAGACATAATGGCACCAGTCTACCTCTAATTCTCAAGCGCAGTCAATGTGGCTGTCGCAGTATAGGTACCATTCGGTACTGCTGGGGATGGGTTGTTTGGGATGGTGATACGGAACTGTACAGTAGAAGTTGAACCTGAGGTTGGGGTTGGTGCATTAGAGGCTATAAGCTGGGTTGTTGCTGCAGCATTTGTGCTTGACGCACCTCGCCAACAGTTATTGACTATGAATGAGCCACCGCTACCTGTGCCACAGACACTTGCGGTACCTATGAACACATTTGATACCTCGGCAGTATTTGATGCATTTACTGAAAAGCCGAGCTGAGCATTTGAGACCGCAGTTGTGAAGCCTGCAGGGTAACTTACTGTTCCCGTAGAATAAAGGAAGGTTGGGATGGTGCCACCGCCACCGTTACGAATCATCGGTGCAGTACTTGCAAACACAAGAGTCATCGTGTAGCCAGAAGCGTTGTTCGTTCGAACACGTGAAGTCGTTGTGCCCCATGATGTACCACCAGTGAGACCATCAAGAGTTCCCTGCATAGTAACTGGTGAAGTACTCGCTAGGAAAGAAATAGCACCAGAAATTACCTGAGTAACCTCAAAAGTTTCATTTGCTCCTTGTCCGATAACTGGTTCAAATGCAAGAAATGATCCGATTCCAAGCGCGACAATCAAAATCGCCGCAACGAATGCACTTCTCGCTGAGTATAATAAATGTGAACTATTCATAACTAAATAATTGCTTTAAGTAATATCAGGTCTTCTACCAACCCCATTGGTATTTACAATATAATACCCTATTTTTGAGCTGATTCTTAAACAAATCTTCAACATTCTGTGTATAACAACCCTGTGTGGCATCACCATCCAAAGAAGTGTCGTATGAGGCTGATGAGCGAGTCGCCTATCGCCATATACGCACTTGCAAAGAAATGACTCGAAGGGATGGAGACTTCACCTCCGCCACCACCGCCCCCGCCCCCTTGAGGAGTACTTGTTGGCGCGTCGCCACCGGTAGACCCACCGCCACCACCGCCCCCGCCCCCTTGAGGAGTACTCGTTGGCGCGTCGCCTCCAATTGGACCAAGGGATTCACCATTCCCTCCTGTAGAGCCTCCGCCGCTTCGTACATGTTGGCGTTGCGTAATTGAACCACTGAGCGGAATAGTACCTCCAGTCGTCGCGCCAGTCGCCGTAACACTCGAAGGTTCAAGCCTTATCGTCATACGATTACCGGGGCCAGCATTTATATAGTCCCCCATGAGGATAAAGTTCTGGGATGTGGTTGCGGAATATGAGGATGAGAACGTAATCGTGCCCTCCTGACCACTGATAGAAGCCACACCCGCTCCCCCAACCTGCGTATCACCGGCAGCATACGCACCATCGCTGTTCATGTCTCTATAGAGTGCAAGATTGCTCAGATCTGACTGTGCAATGCCGTCAATACCCACCAGACTAAAGACTGTCGACGAAATTGTCGCATCCTCTCCACTTGGAGTAAGTTTATACCTAAAGAAATTTACTCCAGTTCTACTATTAGAAGTGAAACCATCAGATGTTTGACCCGAATCGTGATTCGCCAAAGTGAGTGGCCCCGTAATCGTGACTGTCTTGTCGTCGTTTGCATCTGCTACAGTATCGCTACCGCCTCCCGTATATATTGCAAGAGCACTCACTGCAGAGTTGATGACGGTAAATTGACTCAGTGAGAGACCACTTATAGTGAGTGTGTCAGACCCGCTAAAGTCTGAACTCACCGGTATCACGAGGACTGATCCACCTCCTTCATACGTAACAGGATTTGCCACCTTACCTGAAGCGGTTCCACCAAATGTTGCCGAGGTGTCACTTGTATCCCACAACATACGGACGGTTGAAGTCGCAATTTTAATACGAATATCGTTAGCTGCAGTAATGGATGGAGTTGAATTATCGGTGATGGTGATACTCGAGATAGAGGTGGTCGGATAGTTCAATGCAAATGTCTGGTTTGCTCCCGAAGAAATCGTTGCTGCGCCAGCAGGAAAACTCCATCCGTTTGTATTTCCAGCATCAATACTGGAAGCAGTGGTGAGGAGACCACCAGTACTCGTTGCGCTTGAATCTTTGATGTTCGCATAGGTAAACGTATATGCGCCCCCGACACTGAGTCCTGCCTTGGTTCCTGCTGTTGTGGAACGAAGTTGTACCTCTGTCCCTGCCCCACCCGTTGCATTTACAGTATTGAGCGTTGTCGTCGCACCCTTAGCAAGTTCAATTTTTGCGCTCGGTGTTGTTGCTTTGAGATGATTCGTCACCGTGAATGGTGCATTGAAGGTGGTTGAGGCCGTACCATTGTTGAGCTCAAGGTTATAAAAGGCACTCGTACTCGCGAGTGTGCCTGTCGCCGTCTGTACGGAAGTGCCGTTAAACGTGGTAGTGCCAGTGCCTGCAATGAAGGTACCATTTTGTGTAAAGTTTCCCGAAATTGAAAGGCGTTGTGGTGCTACCAAACTCTTTCCTGTAATGGTGAGGTTTGAAGTCGATGCATTTGCTCCAAATGTGGTACCTCCTCCTTGACGATACAAGATACCGGTACTGTCACTGCCCGCGTACACCGTACCGCTTGTCGGGTCAACATAGGTGGAGAAGATATCTGGGGTATATATAGGATCAATATCGAACGTATCAAATATTGTTACAAACTCACTTAAAGCATCACAACCAGTCGTGAGGAGACATCGAAAAATCTTCCCGCTTGTTCCAAGTCCTGTTGAAGCATACAGAATGCCATTTGAGGTATCAATGGCAATTTCATAGATCATGCTCTCGCCTGTGGTTACCGAAGTAAAATCAAAAGCACTATCACAAGCACTCGAGAGAGGGCACCGATAAATTATACCGCTTCCCAAGGACCCTGCATAAAGGACACTATTAATTGTATCAACCGCAAGACTCCGAATCTGTGACTCAGTCGTGTTGTATGCTAAGACAAAGTCTCCCGACGCGTCACAGTTTGTTGAGAGTAAACAACGGTAAATGATTGCATCATTACCTGAACCGAAGTAGAGCGTACTACTCGCAATAACAAGCGAAAATAGGTGCTGTCCGCTCGCATCGTTATACGGGTTCGTGAAGTCTCCCCCAGCATCGCATCCCGTTGAGAGTACACAGCGGTAAATCAGACCGTCCGGGTAGGTACTCGCGTAGAGAACGTTATTTGTGGAATCGATAGCTAATGACCATATCACTTGTTCCGCTGTGTCGTATGCTGTGGTAAAGTCACCCGATGCATCACAGTTTGTAGAGAGAAGACAGCGGTAAATGATGCCATTCACGCCCGTACCAACATAGAGCGTCCCATTTGTGGTATCAATAGCAAATGATTCAATAGAGCTCTCAGAAGTTGCATAGGCGGTTGTAAAATCACCTGAGGCATCACATCCTGTTGAGAGCAGACAGCGGTAAATGTTTCCGCTTGCATACCCACCAACGTACAATACTCTATTCGTAGTATCCACAATGATTGCCCGTAGTTCATTCGAACCAGTGTCATACGCAGTACTAATATTTGCTCCACCAGTTTCAAGTGGTAGCGTGAGATTATTAAATGCTGAGCTACCCGTCATCGTACCGGTCGCCGAATATCCCATACCTGAAAGATAGACCGTTCCTGAATTGTGGGTAAAAGTACCCCTCTGAGTAAAATCACCGCCAACAGTGAGTGCTGATGGGGCGGTAACGGAGCTTCCGCTTTCAATACTAAAATCCCCTGTGGTTGAGGCATTACTACTAAATGTTTTTACTCCAGCCCCAGTGAAAACGGTAGACGGGAGTGCCGAGGTTGCGGTGAGGGTGCCAGAAATTGTCTGTGCACCACTCCCTGTAAAAAAGAAGGACGTAGAGGTGCCGGTAGTTGAGGTACCATTTTGAGTGTAATTTCCACTCAAACTGAGGTACGTTGGGGTGATAAGTGTACTTCCACTCTGAACCGTGATATTGGTTGCAATAACGGTATCAGAATCAGCACACCGAGCTACAACTTCACAGCGGTATATACTCCAGACACTACTGCCCGTTGAGTTGGTTCCTATGTAGAGGACATCATTTGATTGATCCACCGCGAGTGCATAGACCCCTGTCTCCGGAGTATCGTACAGTATGCTGAAATCCACTGACGAATCACATCCAGTTACAAGCTCACAACGATACACAATACCATCACTATATGCAGCACCTGCATATAGCACAGCGTTTACTGCATCAATCGTGAGTGTATAGATACCGTCTGCAGATGTATCGTATACAGTGGTGAAGTCGCCCCCGGTATCGCATCCAGTGGAGAGTACGCAACGATAAATCACGCCTCCATCCGCTCCTGCGTAGAGCACACCGTTTGTAGTGTCAACGGTAAGAGAAAGTATGTAGCCACTCGGTGTATCTGCCGACGAAGTAAAATCCGTTGACTCATCACAATATGAAGAAAGTGGACATGCATAGACCATTCCATATGGGCCCGAACCTACAAAGAGCACTCTATTTATAGGGTCAATGGCAAGGGCGTACAAAGAGCCACCCGAAGTGTCGAGTGACGAGTAAAAATCCATCGATTCGTCACATAACGTTGCCGTATAGCAAGCATATACAAATCCATACACACCCCCAGTTGCATACAAAGTTCCATTGACTGGGTCAACGGCGAGAGCAGTTATTGTTTCATCTCCCGAAATATATACCGATGTGAAACTACCGTAGCATCCACCAGTATCTGAAACATCGCATCGCAAAATTTCACCGGTCGTATCTGTCCCTGCATACAGAACACCACTTACGCCCTCTGATGCACTAAAGACCAGTGATATTACAGAGTAACCAAGAAAATAAGCGGTGAAATCTGATGAATCATCACATCCCGTACTGAGTTCACAACGCCAGATACTTCCAGCCGATCCTGCTCCTATGTAGAGAACATTACTTATTGTATCAATGGTGAGCGCTCGTGTTTCATACCCTGACTCAAGCACAGGTGCGAATCCTTCGATATCAAATGTCTTTGGCCCCACACCACTTGCAACAAGACTCGAAAATGGAGACGAAGTTGCAAAAGTTCCCCTCAGGACCTGTGCACTCGAAGACGACATGGTGACTATACCTGAATTATTGACGAAGGTAGCATACTGATTAAAATCTCCACCAATAGTGAGCGACGCAGGTGCATACACAGTGTTTGTTGCACGCTCTCCTGGGTACGTGATGGTGAAGTCTCCGGTTGTTGAAGCATTAGAAGCAAAACGGAAGGTATTACTACCATCGACAGGGCGACCAGTGAACTTGTTGTACTTAATGGTGTAATAATCAAAACTACTTGCAGGTAAGCAGTTAGAACAATAGCCAAACACATACACATAGTCCTGATCAACAGTTATACTTTTCGGCTCATCAAAGCTCGTTGACGGGTCGGTTGTTGTTGCCCAGACACGACTTCCGTCGGACTTAGTGTACTTGATGGTGTAGAGAGCCAAACTGCCGAGAGTTCCGCAACTAGTACAGTAGCCTGTTAAATAAATGGAGTCTTGATCTTCGGCCAAAGCCGCTCCTTGGTCATGATTCGAAGTAATATCAGTCGTCGTAGCCCATACACGACTTGCATCTGATTTTCTGTACTTGATGGTGTAATAGGCACCATTTCCTAGGGAGCCACACCCCTTACATACACCGCCAACATAGACATAGTCTTGATCGTCAACTATTGCATATCCATAATCTTGAAGTGCGGTAGGGTCAGTTGTTGTTGCCCACACAAAACCAGCATCTGATTTTCTGTACTTAATGGTGTAGAGTGCATAGCTACCTACCGTGCCGCATGCATCGCATATGCCGGTCGCATAGAGATAATCTTGATCTTGTGTACTACTATATGCATAATCCCATCCTGAAGTGGGATCAGTCGTTGTTGCCCACACAAAACCAGCATCTGATTTTCTGTACTTAATGATGTAGATCGCAGAACCACCTTTATTACCACAACCATCGCAGCCCGCAGTGAGATACACGAAAGAATCATCCACAACGACCGAGCGTGAGTTTTCCAATCCTGAATATATATCGGTGGTCGTTGCCCACACAAAGCCCGCATCCGACTTTCTATACTTAATAGTGTAGAGTGCATGAGAACCTTTATCGCCACAACCATTGCAATAGCCGCTCACATAAATAAAATCCTGATCTCCGGTAATAGTTTCTGCATGTTCGTAGCTCGCAACTACGTCGGTCGTTGTTGCCCAGACTTGAACTCCTGTTGTCTTGTCATATTTGACAGTGTAAAGGGCATAGTCTCCTAAAGAACCACAGAGATAACATCTCCCAGTAACATATACATATTCTGCATCCGAATAACTTCCGGTAGGTTCTTCATCATCATCGACACCGCTATCGGATACCATACCCGCAGTTACCGTTGCATTACCGAAGCGTGGGGCTCCATCAACTTCGAGATATGCAAAGCCTGAGGTACCAACGAGCGTTCCCTGCATGGTCGATGATGCACCTGTACTGTATACGATTCCCCCACTTGCCGTGAATGTACCAGCGTTATTCCACGAGCCAGAGAGAGTAAGTCCACGTGGGGCTACAAGTGTGCTTCCACTCTCAATGGTGAGGTTTGTTGTTGAAGCGACACTCGAAAATGTTTTTGTACTTGCACCACGAATAACAACATCTGCAAGTCGAGAGGTGCCAGTCATTGTGCCTGAGATACTCTGCGCTGAGCTTGAGGCAAATATGAGTGTCCCTCCTTGGTAATAGTTTAGTTGCCCACTTTGCACCAAATTTCCTTTCACGGTGAGATTTCCAATCGGGGGGGTCACGGTACCTGAGGCTATCGAGAAGTGTGTCGTGGTCGCGTTATCTGAGAGGAATACCATGTTGCCAGTTCCCTGGAAACGCACATTTCCTAATTCTGATGATGATGCATAGTGCGAAATATATTTTCCAGACGAGGTGGCGGTGAACACAAGGGGTGCACTTGGGGTGTATGTCGAAGAGGAAGCCGTATAGAAGTGCCCAGCCACCGTTGTGGTCGCAGACGGAGTATAGGTCCCCATAATGCGAAGTGACCCATCGGTGGGTGAGGAAGATGCATTGCCGTTAATAGTCACTGTGCTTGTAGGTGCAAAGGTCTTCCCTGCCCAAATGTACAGTTCATTCCCTGAACGTACTTGCAGTGCACCCGCGTTTGCAGTGTATTTAATATCTGCATCATCATCCCCATCGTAGAACGCCATATCAGAAATAGTAGTCGAAGCACTCGTTGTTGTTGCTTCGTGCCGAATGATGACCCTGTTTTGATAGAGATCAAGACCTGGAATCGTACCTTCAGTTGTTGACGCTTTAGTGAATGTGACTGCGGTCGTTGTTGAGATTCCATCAATCCATACGACAATCCCTGTTGACGCGACAACAGTATTGCCTGAAGGGATGATAAAACTCCACGCGCCCGTTGCACTCGTTGTTGTGGTGCTATGCACACTCACCGATGTAGTACCCACAGCGATTTTGAGCGTCTTCCCAGCTGTCATCGGTGTTAGTCCATCATCGGAATACAGTGTCCCTGAGAGTGTGACAGCTGCATATGTGGGTGGCGGAGTGACAAGATCAGCTATGAGATTATAGTACTCATCATCTGATGGCCCCCCGGTAGTGTAGTTCCACCAGGCCCCGATGCGCTCAAAGGAGGTGATGCCTGTGGCAATTCCATTGATATCATCACCATTGGTTAAGGTTGCAGATTCAGTACTCCAATTTGAACCCCCATCCGTAGACGTCTTAAAATACAAACGACCGGTCGTCGCTGTGCCAATTGTGGTGCGTCGACCATAGAGGACGTACCACACATCATTGAGTTCATCATAAGAAACTTTAGCACCGATTAGGCCTCCTGAAGCATCAGTTACCACATCAGTTTTTGCAACCCAGCCTGTCGTTGAGGAAAATGTAAAGAAATTAACATCGTGGTCTTGTGTCGTCACGTATTCATTTGCGTCATCAACGAGCGCAAGCGCAGTGACACCCGTTGTGGTCGAGTGAGACATTCCATACAGCTGTCCGTCATAGGTAGTATTTTCATCTTTTGAAGAGGCAATCGTCTGTGTCGCATTCGTTGCCCACTGCCACGATGAGGAAGTTGCTGAGTATATGTTATAGACAATGGAATCGGTTGATGTCGCCCACGAAACGAGCATCACATTATTGTTTCCTCCCACGGGCATGAGTATTGGATAATCAACTTTTCCTTGATAGAAACCGTTTGTTCGCTCAGACCAGTTCGCCGTTGAGGTGCAGGTGGTGGAACAAGAGTCGACCCAGGAGTCCTGACCATCACTTGTTGCAACATAGAGAACATTGTTACTTGCCTTCGTAATAGAGACCTGGCATGAAAAACCACGATCACATGTTGCTGCTTGGGTGGTTGTCACCACTGTTGTAGAGGTGGCTTGGGTGTTGATATCAAGGCGTGTGTAGTAGATATCATCAACACTCGTATCGGTGGTGGCAATATGAATGTACTGCGTCGTCGTTCCTGGTGCAGTCCATCCATCCCACCAAATCGCATAGCTCACCACATCGGTGACATTCACACTATCCATCGCATTTCGTACCTGCCACGTCGTACCACCATTCGTTGTTGACGCCATTTCAAGGTCACCTTCTGCACCAAGATAGAAGGTGTATCCAATCTGGTCTGTAATCCAAACCGCGGTCGGGCTCGAGTTATTTCCCTGTGCGTTTGTCGTAAAAACAGTTGTGTCAACACTCACTTCCGCCCCAAATACTGTTTCAGGGAGTGAGAGCCAGGCAAGAAGTGAAAGCACAATGCCAAGCATTCCAAATACGAAGCGGGTACTTCGTATTTGGTGTATGTATGCGTTTGAGTTTATGTGTGTGTTCATTGTGTGATGGTTCAACCTGCAGGTTCGGTCGGTGATTCTGGTGCGGGTGGTACAGCTTCATCTACTGTCGGTTCCGGGTCAGTATCTCCTTCCTCCCCTCCTGGCCCTTCAATTGGATCGGTCGGTGGTTCTGTTTCTTCTGAACCACCTCCTACTCCGCCATCTTCAGGTGGCGTTGTGTCTTCGGCATCATCATTTGGTGGAGTTTCTTCACCGTCATCAGTAAGCTCGGGTTCTGGCTCTGGGGTCGGCTCGATTGGATTTTCTGCTGAACTTTGGCCCTGTGAGCGAAGTAGAGCTCGGAG
>CAZCWH010000003.1:24869-33436 GCA_964502345.1 uncultured Candidatus Saccharibacteria bacterium
AGCGTACTCTCGTCCACACACGTATCTCCGATACAGAGCATCTCTGTTTGTACCTCTTCAGCAGTAAATTTATCCGCAACAACTTCAGCGAGTGTGAGAACACCGTCCACAAATCCTTCTGCAAGTTCCTTGAGGCGGTCGAAGAGTGTCTCTTCTCCATCTCCATTCTCCAAGGTTGAGGTGGAATTGAGGAGTGCGAGAATATCTACCTCAGCATCCATGGTGTACTGTGTGAGCTGTACAAACATGAGTGCCTGACCCACCTTAACTTCTTCCCCATTTTCTAGCGTCGTCGTAGTCGCTTCCTCATCTTCAAGCTCTTGGAGCGCTTCTTCGTAACTCGGTGGGGTTACGGTCGTTACCTTGATTGCCTTCACCACATCTTTCACACACGTTTCTTCCCCTTCCTCATTCCCCGCACCGTATGAACATCCATCCTGCGTACGGGTATCCATGTTTTGATTGATTGGTCGCGTCTTTGCTTTTGCAATATCATCACCAAACTGATTGATGAAACCTTCCGTGTATGCGTGTTCCCCGTCATAATCTTCAAGCGCAATACCGACAACGACACTCGATTCCTTTGCCTTCATACCGACACCCTCAATCGACGAGATGGTGATTCTGTCCCCCTTTGTAATCGGACCATTTTCTGTAGAGAGGCGTACGGGAACACGTCCTTTGAGCGCAACAGGATATGCCTCTTCTCCCGTATTCATTGGTTTATCGTCAAATCCCATCGTGATACCTGGCTTAGTAGAGACAACACCCACAATCAGGTTAGTATCCTCATGCTCTGCACGTGTGATTGAAAGTCCTCCGTCGAGTGCAACGATTTCTCCCGGAAGGAGATCCTCGTTTGAGAAGTACATTTCGGCGAGGTCTGAGTTTGCTGTACCGTACTGCACTGCAGTGATTCGACCGGTCGTAGATGCCGCACATGAACCATCGTTGTCGACACAGAGCCCTCCAAATCCAATCTGAAGACCCGCCATACGAGCCGTTGTCCCATCACCAATCGTTGTCGTACCTGCT
The DNA here is from genome assembly GCA_964502345.1 of uncultured Candidatus Saccharibacteria bacterium. Taxonomy (GTDB): domain Bacteria; phylum Patescibacteriota; class Minisyncoccia; order Phycocordibacterales; family UBA918; genus Damh-18. The sequence goes on from CAZCWH010000003.1 coordinate 25,905, forward strand.
GCGGTGACGGTGAACTTTGATGTACCTCCACTCTGGAAGTCGAGGAATTTTGCTGATGATGTCGGTGCGAATGAGCCTCCCGCATTACCAAAGTTCATGAGGAGCCCCGTACCAGAGAATACCGATGTGTCATGGAAAAGATACGCAAGATTTGAAGTCGTAATAGAACCAGAGTAGGCACGAAGTGCATTACCCTGTGTTGTTCCTCGACTCTCAGCATATACACCGGCCGGAATAAAGGTGTCTCCTGCATCTCCTTCCGTCGTACCACGTACACCAAAGGTGCGACCGAATCCTGAGATAGCAGTATTTTCACCTTTAGTTGTTGTCCCACGATGTGCTTGCACCTCAAGACCACGCACTGTGTTACCGAGCTGTGAGTTATCTTCAATACGAATAATCTTGCCGACGAGGGTTGAGGTCGCCGTCGGTGCATTTACAATGTATGCATTGTCTCCGTAATAGACTGCATTTGCGGTTGAGTTCGTAAATTGGAGATATTCTTTAATACCTGCAATACCTGAGCCACTTATACCAGTCTTCTGGAGAGTAAGGAGGAGTGATTCAGGAGTCGTTGAGCCAATCGAAACACGACCATCATAGTTCACACGGAAGAGTGATGAGGTTGCGTATGCTGACGATGTTGTGGTCGCAATATCAAAGAGTGGTGTCGTTGAGCCGTAGTTGTTCTGAATGCTGAACTTCGCGAATGGGGTTGAGGTACCAGTCACGATGTCGGTCGTGTATGCGCCGGTGCCACCGAGGACGAGGGTGTTTGAGCGGGCGACAAGTGAGTGAGAGCCAATCGCGACTGCGTAGTTGAGGGCGTTTGAGATAGAGTCTGCTTCATCACCGAGATAGAGATTGCTCTTGCCGGTCGTGTTTGTGTTTCCAGCGAATGCACCAAGGGCAGTTGAGGATGCACCGATGGTGTTTGAACCAAGTGCCCTGTAACCAATTGCCACAGTGCCCGAACCATGAGTATTACTGAGGAGAGCGAATGTGCCGATGGCAGTATTATTTGCACCGGTCCTGTTGACACCCAATGCTTGGTACCCAAATCCCACATTGTACCAACCACTATTACCCGAGCCTGAACCTCCGACTGATTCAAACCCAAGACCACTATTATATGAACCACTATTCTGATTGAGTGCACTCCTACCAAGCGCACTGTTCCCCTCAGCGGTGGTAGAAGCAGAAAGATACATTGCATTGCTACCCACTGCAGTGTTGTAATTTCCTATTGCAAAATCACCGGACGATCCAATTGCGGAAGAACCGATTGCAGTATTCCCAGTTGAGTATGTAATTTTATAGAGAGCACTGTCGCCAAGTGCAGTGTTATCGGTTCCTCGTGCCAGGTTGCCAAGTGTATCAGCCCCGATGGCTATATTTCTTAGGCTACGATTTTGCATGGTCGAGGATCCGCGTAGTGCGCCTGATCCAATTGCGATATTGAGGCTAGAAAGCGCAGTGCTTGAAGCATAAGAGAACGCATCATTACCAATAGCGATATTGCTACCAAGCGTATATGGATAGGTGGACGTTGGACCACCGTTTATAAAAATGTTTGCTCCAGCTGAACTCTTTGCTGTGGAGGTTCCAAACATAAGACGACCACGACTATCCAAAGTGAGGAGCGACGACCCCGTCGACGACGCGAACTGGAAGAGGTTCGTTTGACCCGAGCCCGTGAGGGCGAGGGTTGCAGATGGGGTTGTGGTACCGATTGCCACAGAGCCAGCAAAGTAGGCATTTCCTGTTGTGGTCGCACCACCACTGATAGTGAGTCCACTTGCACCAGTACCACCACCGATGGTTGAAGATGCTGAAACGATGATGCCAACGGTCGTTGATGGTGTAATGTACCCCACCCCACCAAGTTGCCAGTCTGAGAGTTCGCCAGAACCTCCTCCTCCATCATCTGAGCCATCACAGAGTGCTGCGCTTCCGGTGAGCTGGAGACAGAGTTCGTTTGCAGTTGTCTTCACGCCGCCGCCAAAGAGCTCAATACTGTTTGATACCACAAGCCCCGTCGTAGTCGCAGTGCCGTTGATGGTGAGACCAGTTGCTCCGGTACCGCCACCGATCGTTGAAGAAGCTGAGACGCTGATACCAACGGTAGTACTTGGTGAGAGCACGCCGGCGATTGCTTGACGCCAGTCGGAGACGCCGTCACCTGAAGCAGTCACCGTTGACCATCGTGTTGAGGTTCCTGTAGACATAAGATATTGGCCGTTAGTACCTGAAGTACTTGCAGTATCAAAGATTGCCCCGGTGAGTGATATATCTCCTGAGACAGAAAGTGTCTTCCATGGAGAGGTGGTACCGATACCCACACGAAGGTTTTGAACTCCACCAGAACCATTTGATTGACCGAAGACGGTGAGCACTGGGTTTCCGTCTATCTGTGCACTATAGCTGAGCGTGTCTCCAGACGGTGTGCTCGAAGATTGCATATCAACCCATGAGACCACACCCGCATCCGTCTCGAAATTAACTGCACCGAGCATGAGTTGCTCAATCGTGGTCTCATTTGTGCCTGCGTTATAGCTGAATCCTCCACCATCTATGTTGACTGATCCGTCCCATGCAACCTCAAAGAGCACCGCTTCAGTTGAGCTTGAGATACGAAGCATTGGTGAGGTTTGGTTGGCTCTTCCCGTAAGAGCAAGAAGTGCAGTTGGTGTTGAGGTACCGATACCAACGAAGCCGTTATTTTCAATAGTGAAGAGCTCACCTGAGGTTGCAGTAAAGAACGACATGAGTGGTCCGGTACCTGACTGAACCACATGGATAGTAGAACTTCCTGTAGTACTTGCAGCTATGTAGAGTGGGCTCCATGCCACCTGGTTGTTCATAGTGACCGTGAGTCGATCGTTTTGAGTGTATTTTGTTGTACCGGTTGCCGTGTCATTGATTGCTGAAGCACCCTGGCCACTGTAGACGTTCCCCACAAGACTGTTGTTGCTTGAGTTTGAACTCGTCATGATGGCAAAGCCTGTACCAGATGTGTCGTTAATTAAGTTGGATGAAACGAGATTGCCGTTGGAACCATTCTCAAGATAAATTTGATTGTATGTACTGCCACTAAATGAGACACGGTTTGAATCAATAATGTTATTGTCGGAACTCGTGAGGTAGATACCATGGTTTGAGCTGCTACGAACAATGTTTCCCGTCACGGTGTTATCATCCACTGTGTTGAGATAGATACCGTGAGTTCCACTCGTATCGACCACATTGCTAGAAATAACATTGCGGAACGAAGCCGAACCAACCTCAATACCAGTGAAGTTTCCGTATAGACTGTTTCCTGTCACCGTATTGAGTACCGCAGTCGAAGAGAGGAGAACACCATATGCGCTATTGGAATTAGAGGTATTTCCAGTAATCGTATTTCTATCGGAAGCACTCGTAATAAAGAGTCCACGTGAATTACCGTTTGTAGTATTCCCGGAAACCGTATTATCGTCAGATCCTTCAAGATTAATACCATGATTGGTGTTAAGGCTCGCCTGGTTTCCACTAATGGTGTTGTGATTTGTACCAAAAATATACATACCTATGTCACCATTTCTATTCGCTATGTTGCCCGTTAGGGTGTTGTAATTTCCACCACTGACGACAATTCCATTTGCAGTGTTGCTACTCAGGATGTTGTTTGCGAAGAGGCTCGAAGAGACTGCGTTTGTACTTATACCTCGTGACCCATTGTTTATTACGGCATTGTTGACAATCCTCAGTCCACTTCCACCATCTATCTGAATACCGTGTCTACGTGTCCCTGAAGCAGTAACATTCTCAATAGTTGAGCTTGATACGTTAGAGAAGTACACACCATATTGTATTGTTGCTGTATTGTTATACCGATTTCCATCAATGAAGAGGTCAGCAATCGTGATGTGTGGGGTACTCGAGGCAACGATGACATTTAGATTTGCGTCTGTAGCATTGGCGACATGAAGTCTCGTCCCCATACCTGCTCCAATAAGCGCAGTACTTGTCGCCATGATGATTTTGTCTCCCTGACCTGTACTCATAGTGAAATCTCCCTCAAGAAGATATACCTTGCCTCCACGACCATTTGCATACGCAGCGGTAATAGCTGCGTTAATTTCAGTCTCGTCTCCCGTACCATCGGCGACGTAGTCAGCGTATGCTCTATTAGTACTGTTGTATGCTGCAACTATGTACGTACCATCTCGTCCATTACCAATACACTTTCCACTTGCATCACGGAAACAGCCATTGGTGAGCATGATGTCATTTGCGAATGTCGAGGTTGCGGTTCCTTGCACGATGAGTGAGCCGGTTGTGGTTGCATTACCGAGGATAGTGAGCCCACTTGCACCGGTGCCACCACCGATGGTTGAAGACGCTGAGACGCTGATACCCACTGTGGTTGATGGTGAGAGGACGCCGGCGATTGTCTGTTGCCAATCTGAGAGTTCACCTGCACCACCTCCACCATCAGAACCATCACAAAGATCTACACTTCCCGTGAGTTGGAGACAGAGTGCGTTAGCAGTCGTCTTTGCGCCGCCGCCAAAAAGCTCAATGCTGTTTGAAACTACAAGTCCGGTAGTAGAAGCCGTGCCAGCGACGGTAAGAAGTGTGGATGGTGCATCCGTACCAATACCCACTTTGCCATCATAGTTCACCCGGAATACTGATGATGTTGCATATGTTGAAGAGGTCGTCGTTGCGATATCAAAGAGAGGGGTTGTACTGCCATAGTTGTTTTGAATAGAGAACTTAGCCCAAGGAGTACTGGTACCGGTCACAATGTCGGTCGTGTATGCACCTGTGCCGCCGAGGACGAGGGTGTTTGAACGAGCGACTTTGGCGTGCGAGCCGATAGCCGCAGCGTAGTTAAGAGCTGTTCCGATTGAATCAGCTTCGTCACCGAGGTAGAGGTTGCTCCTTCCGGTAGTATTCCTGTACCCAGCGAATGCTCCAAGTGCGGTTGATGAGGCACCTGTGGTGTTGCTGTAAAGCGCATTGAATCCAACAGCAACAGATGATGAACCACTGACATTACTATAGAGGGCATTAGTACCAAATGCCGCGTTCATCGAACCATAGCGATTGGTGTAGAGTGCATATTCTCCAAATGCGTTATTGTATGACCCTTCTTGATTACTTGTGTCTCCTCCACTTAACGCTGAGCTACCGAAAGCATTATTATATGAGCCGATATTCCTATAGAGGGCATTAGTACCAAAAGCATTATTACGAGTCGCAGCAGAGGATACAAATACATACATCGCGTTAGAACCAACGACGGTGTTGTAATTGCCCACAGTTAGACCAGTTGAATTTCCACCAAGTGCAGCATAACCGATGGCTACGTTGTCACGTGCTGTACCGTAAATCTGCCCCATTGCATAGTCTCCAATAGCGGTGTTATTTGAGCCGGAGGTGAGCCCAGAAAGGTTATCAGTACCTATAGCAACATTCCTATCCCCCGTCATCGGTACACTCGATGACCCATAGAGTGCCCTATAGCCCAAAGCAATATTGTCGTTCGCAGCAGAGGTTGTTGACGCATAGGAGAATGCTAAATTGCCGATTGCGATATTGCGAAATGCAGCAGCGATAGTTGACGTTGGACCACCGTTAATAAAGACATTTGCATCGATGGTTGAGGTGCCGAACACAAGTGCACCACGCGTATTAAGGGTAAGCAGTGACGAACCAGTAGAAGAAGCAAACTGGAAGGGGTTCGTCTGACCCGAGCCCGTGAGGGCGAGGGTTGCAGATGGGGTTGTGGTGCCAATGCCGACCGTGCCACCAAAGTACGCATTCCCTGTCGTCGTCGCACCTCCGTTAATCGTAAGTCCTCCAGCTCCCGTACCATCTCCAATCGTTGAAGATGCATTCGAACGGAAGCCAGCGAGGAGCGGGTTCGTACTGAAGACGAGTGACCCTGTCCCTGTCTCATCAGAGAGTGAGTCGATGAGGTACTGAGAGACACCACTTGTGGTGAGGAGGCCATCAGCTGCAGTAAAGATACCGCGTGCGGCAGTGAGTGAAGTCACCTTGAGGTTCGTCGTTGTTGCAGTGCCGTTAATGGTGAGGCCAGTTGCGCCGGTACCTCCACCGATGGTTGAGGAAGCTGAGACGCTGATACCCACTGTGGTACTTGGTGAGAGGACACCAGCAACTGCTTGACGCCAGTTGGAAACACCGTCGGCGCCACTTCCACTACTGAAGCCAAGTGTTGAGGTTGCTACCCATCGAGTTGAAGTACCGGTGGTTTGAAGAACCATGCCGTTAGTACCTGAGGTACTTGCAGTATCAAAGATTGCTCCGGTGAGTGAGAGATCTCCTGAGACAGAAAGTGTCTTCCATGGAGAGGTGGTACCGATACCCACACGAAGGTTTTGAACTCCACCAGAACCATTTGATTGACCGAAGACGGTGAGCACTGGGTTTCCGTCTATCTGTGCACTATAGCTGAGCGTGTCTCCAGACGGTGTGCTCGAAGATTGCATATCAACCCATGAGACCACACCCGCATCCGTCTCGAAATTAACTGCACCGAGCATGAGTTGCTCAATCGTGGTCTCATTTGTGCCTGCGTTATAGCTGAATCCTCCACCATCTATGTTGACTGATCCGTCCCATGCAACCTCAAAGAGCACCGCTTCAGTTGAGCTTGAGATACGAAGCATTGGTGAGGTTTGATTGGTCTTTCCAGTGAGGGCAAGGAGTGCACTTGGGGTTGAGGTACCTATACCGACGAAGCCATCGTGCCCAACCCTAAAGAGTGATGAAGTTGCGTATGTTGAAGAGGTCGTCGTTGCGATATCAAAGAGTGGTGTCGTACTACCGTAGTTGTTTTGAATAGAAAACTTAGCCCAAGGAGTACTGGTACCGGTCACAATGTCGGTCGTGTATGCACCTGAACCACCAAGGACGAGTGTGTTTGAACGAGCGACTTTGGCGTGCGAGCCGATAGCCGCAGCGTAGTTAAGGGCTGTTCCGATTGAGTCAGTATCATCACCAAGGAAGAGGTTGCTGTTGCCGGAGACATTAGTTGCACCTGCCTGTGCGCCAAGAGCTGTTGATGAGGCACCATCGTAAGTGTTAGTGAGAGCTTTCCAGCCCACAGCAACTGATGAGGAACCAGAAAAGATACTGGCGAGTGCTCTAGAGCCTAGGGCGGTGTTGTATGAAGCGCTACTGCCACTAACGCCCGACAGCGCAAACGTACCAACACCAACATTCTCAATACCAGTAGTATTTTCATAAAGTGCCGAATTACCAAGTGCCGTGTTATTTGAACCAGTTGTGTTATACCTGAGAGCCGTCTGGCCCACAGCAATGTTATCGGCACCAGTTCTATTTGCTGTTAAAGCACTGACCCCTAATGCGATATTATTACCCCCCGATGTATTCGCAGTGAGCGATCCATAACCAATCCCTATATTACTCGTGCCGCTCGTGTTGTTTTTAAGCGCCTGATATCCTGCGGCAAAATTGTAGTTACCTGAAATAGGGATTGTGGAAGACCCGTAAAG
>CAZCWH010000004.1:0-11905 GCA_964502345.1 uncultured Candidatus Saccharibacteria bacterium
ACAATAGTCGTGTCAGTAAATACATCGGCTTCGGCTTCAAAGGAGTTACCTGATGAAGAGCTATTGTCAGAATCGTCTGAGTCATCGCTATCATCATTGCGGTCATCCTTAACATCAATTCGAATTTCACCATCCTTTTCTCGAATGCGAACACGACTATCGTCATCACGCATTTCAATTCGGTTATCATCGTTGTCATTTCGTATTTCGATTCGACTGTTATGGCGAGCACTAAAGGAATCAATTGCTTCGCTAATGATACGGTCACGGTCACTCTCGCTAATCTCTGAAAGAAGTGCATCGAGCAAACTAAGTGAAGTTTCTACGCGAGTATCACTCGTGACAGAAATACGTTCATTCATGCGACTTGATCTATCCTCAATCTCAAAATCAAGGACAGCTTCAACGCGTGCTCGATCAATAGAGAATCGAGAGACAATAGCATCAATTACTTCATCACGAGTATCAGCAGTGGTTTCGAACGTGGTCTTTCGATCATTAATCTCCACCTTTACGATAGTCGTGTCAGTAAATACATCGGCTTCGGCTTCAAGTTGAATAATGGTAGTTGTTGCTGAGCTCGCGTCGTCAGTCGATGTCGAGCTCGAACTGTCATCCTCAGCTAAAAGTGAACGAAGCTCTTCAATACGCTCTTCTGCAAACCGGAGGTGTAAATGAGCGCGAGATTCGTCGTTAGTCGCAAGCGCCAATCGTACTTCTTCGAGTGCTTGATCAACCGGAAAGAGAAGGTCACCTGGTCGCGCCGTTCCAGACGCTGCCACCGTAGTACCTGCTCCGAGTAATAAGACTAATGCTAATGCAATAGGGGCCATATGTTTGGTATGTATAAAACTGAATAAAAATGGCGACGGAACGGGCATTTTCTTAATATCAGTTTCAATGGCATTCCACAGCAAATCCTTTTTGGCGCGTGTGAGTGAAGTATATTCTGATGCCAAAAGATTTTCTGTTTTTTGTGTATCTTTTTCCATACTTATTGTGGATCTAATGAAACTGATAATGTTTTGAGGGCTCGATGGTGTCGAACCCGAACCGCCGTTTCCGTCATATCAATGAGTGACGCGATTTCTGGAAATGTATATCGTGACCAGTGGTGCAAGACTACGATCTCGCGAGAGATGTCATCAAGCGTCGCTAGCGCACTCGCCACATCAGTGGAAACACTGATATCGTGAGCAGGCACTACGTGATGCTCCTCATCAAACTCGTTCGTACTCTTGGCCGCCTGTGTATGCTTGTCAGCATAATGTTTGGCCAACTTGCGCTTTGTGATCGTGAAGACAAAACCGTAGAACTGTTCTTTCGACATATACGTGAAAGTGGGAAGTGCTTTGTACAGATCTATAAACACATCTTGAGTGAGATCGATTGCAGTATCCTCACTGTTGGTGCGGTACCGCACGTACGCAAAGACCTTATCAATCAAATGTTCGTAGAGCTCTTTAAAAGCCTCCGCATTTTGTGCTACGGATTTGGTGACCAATTCATGTACGTCATCGACATGTTCAATTTCCATATTGCTTCACTCAACCATATCATGGCGAGGATTTTAAAAACGTTACATCGTATGGGTCTTCTCGGGGGGACTCAGCAGTACCGAGTGCTACTCTGGCTTCTCAAGATCCAGGCACACATTAAGTAAGTGAACAGTCCCACCAATCTTCTTGTGAGGATTAAGAATACCATCAGGATCGTACAGATGCTTAATCTCTTTGAATACCCCGTATAGCTCCTTTCCGTAGAATTTCTCGAGATATGGAGTACGGATAATACCATCGCTATGGTCCGCACTTATGTTGCCATGGAGGCGTTTGATGAGGAGGAAGACTTCCTCCATAAGTGATTCAATATCCTCAGTAACCGTTTTAGATTTAAAATCAAAGATAGGAATAACTCGTAGGGAACCATCTCCGATATGACCATGAAACCCATATTCGATACAATGTTTTTCCAAGATCTTTTTTAATTCGGTCACAAAGGTACCAAGTGTCGCGAGTGGCACAATAACATCCTCGATGCAGGGTACTGCGCGATGCTCTTCACGATTATGGTCACGCATGAGTAGAAATGATTTTCTGCGAATGTTCCATGCATGTGAAGCAATTTTCTGATCTGTAATATGTCTCACGAAGTGGCCTTGTGTTTCAAGTTTCTGGAGGCATGCGAGCGTCTGGTTTCTTGTTGCTTCCTCACTGTCCTCACTGAATTGTGCAAGGATAAAAAGATGGGCGTTTGTATCAATGAAAGGCCTGATACTTTCAGCGTCCTTTTGCATGTGTTCCAACGCTTTGGTATACGTATTGATATCAAACGTCTCTATACCCTCTGGGTTGTGTTCGTAAATAGTTTCAATGATGGCAGGGAGGTGTGACAGGTCCTGACTCGAAATAAGGAGTAGCTCAGTCCATTTCGGTATAGGAAGTAATCGCAATTTTGCTTTGAGGACAATCCCAAGCGTTCCTTGTGCGCCAACAAAAAGTGGAATCGAGTTAAATACGTCACCAACCACTACCTTTTCAAGGCGGTACCCCGATGCTGATTTTTTTACGTCGCCTGTAGCATTTGCTAACTTTTCGCCGTACGCTCTGTAGAGACGCAGTAATTCATTATCATCAGGGTCGGTGATTGCTGAGACATACTTGGGACTAATATGTTTTATGCGACCGTCTGCAAGCAACACATCGAGTTCGAGAACGTTATCGCTTGTAGCACCATAGCGAAGACTCTTTTCTCCGGATGCGTTATTACCGATCATTCCACCAATGCCACACACGCGGTGCGAGGAAGGGTAGGCAGCGAACATGAGTCCATGTTTCCCAGCCGCATCTTCGATGTCTCTAAAGAAGGCACCCATTTCAACTGTAGCAGTCATTGCTTTGCTATCAATTGAGACGGCATTCATGTGTCGGGTCATATCGACAATCCAGCTTGTATTCAATGGGCCACCACTCATGCACGTACCGCCCGCACGAAACGTCAAAGATGCATCACCTCCTTTCTCTCTGTTTTCTTTACACTGTTTGAGCAGTACTTGGAGATCAGTAACGTCCTTCGGGAAGTACACCGCCTGCGGGACTATTCTGAATGCACTTGCATCTGTCGAGTATTTCTCTAGAGTCTCTGCATCTGCCGCAACTTCACCTCTAAAACCACGTCTCTTTTTAGGGGAGAAATACTTTAAAAAATTCATAGTGAACATCAAGAAATTATACAGTACTGTCTCCCGCGTAGATTGAGCGTATGTGACGAGCATTAAAAAACCGGCGCTGTGATGCGCCGGGTTGTCCGCGAGGGACGGTTGGGGTTAGTCCCCGGAGTGGCTGTGAAGCTGGGGTGAAACCCAAGCTTCTGCACCAAGGGAACGAATCTGGAGTTCGAGTTCTTCGGCAAGGGCCTTTTTGCTCCTCTTCTCCCGAATGTGTCGAATGTATCGACGGAACGCCACGATGGCAATCAGCACCCCTATGATGCTGAGTGCCGCAACAAGCGGGTCAGTCGGGGGCATGAGTGTGCGCTCCGACGGGTAGCAGTGTTTCGGGAAGAACGGGCGAATTCTCTGCCTGTTCCACCGTCCCTAGTACTGCTGGGTCATGTAAGCGCAAGTATTTGCGCGCGATGACCATCAGCAATTGTGTCGCTTCCTGCATGTCTGTTGCTCCTTTTTTTATTTCACACCCCTGTGGTGCGAGGCATATGTATACGTCATAAAGGTGGTGATTGTCAAGTTGTTGATATCCTAGGCTTGTAACAAGAGTTTTTAAGCTATGCGACATTCAAGAAACTCTGTTTTTTGGTACACTATGTGCGATATGGATAGGACCGATCTCATGATTACTGTTGTCTTCACCTTTTTTATAGGTGCAGGTCTGGGTTTTTATGTTGCGAGGATTATATTTTCAGCATAAGTAAATGAGCATATGAAATCATTTCTACAAGAATTTAGAGCCTTCGCCATGCGAGGGAACGTCGTTGATCTGGCCGTTGCAGTTGTTATTGGTGCCGCTTTCGGCAAGATTGTCACCTCGCTCGTCGACAACATCATCACACCAGCAATCGGTTTAATACTTGGAGGTGTTGATTTTTCAGGGCTCAGTTTTACATTCCGAGCATCCACCTTTACGTACGGGGCGTTTATTCAGAGTGTTGTCGACTTTGTCATCATTGCCTTTGTGATATTTATGGTCATCAAAGCGATGAATCATCTCAAGGAACCAAAGAAAGAAGAAGTGAAGCCAGCTGAACCAAGTGAAGAAGTGAAGCTACTCCGCGAAATACGCGATGCTATCCGCAGGTAGCTATATAAAAAAGAAAGCGCGTGATGCCTCACGCGCTTTTTCAGTATTCCTGCCACTCCACACAATGGGTGTTTTTTTCAAACCACTCAATACGTTCTTCCAAGTCACTCAAAGATTCGTATAGAAGCAGAGCACCTACGTACTTGTGGACGAAGCGAAGCGTTGTGTAGGTGATACACGGTCCGATGAGGAGCACTGCACGTCTATCGACCGCGAGCTCACAACGCGCGTATGCATGAGCTCCTTCGTGATCGTGTAGCCAGCTACAGTAGCCATCTTGCGCAAATCCGTAGTGCGAAAGTTCATGTGCAGTGATACCAAGCAGTACTGGAATCGGTGCTTCTGCATAGAGCCATGCATTGAACTCAATGACTCGGATCCCCCTGAATTTTTTAGATGCTTCTGGGGAGATTTTGAAGGAGCGTGCAATTGGTATCCTTTTTAAATACCCATAGCAGATTACGATGCGTTCTTTTGCGCGCTGACTCTTGATAAACGCCCGAATAACGAGACCCTTTTCGTCATATGGCAAGGTCGCTCGTTGCCCGTAAGCACACACCTGCTCCTCTGAAGGTTTTTTCCCGGATGCTACACCAGCGTAGCAGGCGAAGACAATGAACAGAACACACACACGTATACATGGGAGTGTCATGAAGAACCCCTCGTAGGTAACTTCGCCTATTTAACCAGAAAGGGGGAGACGGTCAAGAAAAGGGCTTCAAAACTCGTATTTCTCCTACTGTGAAATGAAATACATAGCCCCGCAAGTCTTGCATACAGACGACTTTCATTGCTATCCACACAAGAGTGCTTTGACCTTGCGTAATCCATCCATATTTCTCCATCGTGGCGCTCATTTTAGCTTGGTTTTGAATGATTTTTGCAGCTTGTATCAAAGTGGTATGATGGACACAACACACGCACTGCTCTTCGTGTGAGGACATCGTAGAGGTATGCAATGAACTGCGGTAGTAACCGCGGCGTGCTTCAAAACTCTCTCAATATTCGCGCATTGTTAGAGAGGTTTTATTAACACCACATAAGGTAGAAAATATGATCACCCATATTATAAAGCGAAACGGAACAACAGTACCTTTTGATCCAAACAAAATCGTCATCGTCATGAAGAAGGCGTTTGCTGCAGAGAGTGTTCCGGTTGATGATACGGCACTTGAGCAGATGACGGCGCGGGTGATCGCGAACTTGGCTCGCATCTGTGAAGGGAAGGAGGGATGTCCTAACGTAGAGCACGTACAAGACCTTGTGGAGAACACGCTTATGGAGCGTGGGTACTTCACGGTTGCTAAAGCATATATTCTCTATCGATTCCGTCAGACTGAAGAGCGAAAACAGGAGGTGGTGAAGGAGATTGAAGAGCAACGACTCATGATTGAGCGTGGCGATGGTACGCACGAACAATTTTCACGCGAGAAGATGCGCGCATACATTGGACGATTTGTGGAAGGGTACGAGAAGGAAATTGATCTTGATGATCTCTCGATGCAGGTTGAGCGCGAAGTGTACGATGGTATCAAAACTTCTGAGATGGCAAAGCTCGTCACGATGATTCTTCGTGCGCATATTGAAAAGGACCCTGCGTACTCAGTCGTTGCTGCGCGTCAGTTGTGTGATCGCGTGTATGACGAAGCAATTGGACACAATATGGGGGAGACAAAGGAAGCGCGCGACGAGGCGTATCGAAACGCGTTTGTTCGTAACATTAAGCGTGGTGTTGAAGCAAAGAAGTTCGACGAAAAACTCCTCACGTTCAATCTTGAAAAACTCTCACGAGCAATGCAGCCAGAGCGTGATGACCTCTTTAAATATTTAGGTATTGAAACGCTCCATGACCGTTACTTCGTACGTCTGGATGATAAAAACGTCATTGAGGCACCACAAATGATGTGGATGCGTGTTGCGATGGGTCTTGCGCTCAATGAGGAACAAAAGGAGGAGCGAACCATAGAGTTTTATGACGTGATGTCGCAGCTTCATTTTGTCCCTTCGACACCAACGCTCTTTCATTCAGGTACACTCCATCCACAGCTTTCTTCCTGCTACCTCAATATTGTTGAAGACGATCTTAAACACATATTTAAGGTGTATGGCGATAACGCAATGCTTTCAAAGTGGGCAGGAGGCATCGGAACGAGTTGGAGCAAGCTTCGTGGAACAGGTGCGGTCATTAAGGCTGCAGGAATTACCTCACAGGGAATTATTCCATTCCTTAAGATTGCAAACGACGTAACGGTTGCAATCAATCGCTCAGGACGTCGCCGTGGAGCAACCTGTGTGTACTTGGAGAATTGGCATATTGATTTTGAAGATTTTCTCGAGCTTCGAAAGAATACCGGTGATGAACGACGACGCACACATGACATGAATACCGCGTCGTGGGTCTCGGACCTATTTATGAAGCGTGTGAAGGAAGATGGTCAGTGGACACTCTTCTCACCAGAAGAGGCCCCTGAACTCACAGAGACATATGGAAAGCAGTTTGAAGAGATTTACGAAAAGTATGAGGAGATGGCAGATCGAGGAGAGCTCACTCTCACGAAGCGCATCAAGGCACGTGACCTCTGGAAGAGAATGCTCGGTATGCTCTTTGAAACAGGGCACCCTTGGATTACGTTTAAGGATCCTTCTAACATTCGTTCACCACAAGATCATGCGGGAGTTGTGCATCACTCAAACCTCTGTACAGAAATCACCCTCAACACATCAGCGGATGAGACTGCGGTATGTAACCTTGGTTCAATTAACTATCCACGACACGTTTTGGATGGCGTCTTCAATGAAGCGATGGTGAAGAAGACCGTGACGACCGCAATGCGCATGCTCGATAATGTCATCGACATCAATTTCTATCCGACTATCGAAGCGCGTAATTCAAACATGAAGCATCGTCCGGTGGGCTTGGGTATTATGGGATTCCAGGACGCCCTCTACATGCTCAACATTCCGTTTGGATCTGAAAAATGTGTGGAGTTCTCAGATAGCTCTATGGAGATGATTGCGTATCATGCAATACTCGCTTCCTCACTCCTTGCGCGTGAGCGCGGAGCATACCAGAGCTACAAGGGCTCAAAGTGGGATCGTGGCATATTCCCCGTTGATACGATCGCTCTCCTTGAAGCAGAACGTGGCGCAGGAACGGGCGTCGATATGAAAGAGCGCCTTGATTGGGATGTGGTCCGTGAGTCTGTAAAGCAGTACGGTATGCGTAACAGCAACACCATGGCAATCGCTCCAACAGCGACTATCGCAAATATTGCTGGTTCTATTCCGGGAAATGAACCTATCTACAAGAACATCTACGTGAAGTCGAATATTTCTGGTGACTTTATTGTCATGAACCCATACCTCGTTGATGATCTCAAGAAAATAGGTCTTTGGGACAGCGAAATGCTTAAGGCGATTAAATACAACGATGGAAGTGTTGCGGATATCCCAAGTGTTCCTGTTGAGCTCCGTCAGAAGTACAAGGAAACATTTGAAATTGATATGCGGTGGCTCGTGCGTGCGGCAGCA
The DNA here is from genome assembly GCA_964502345.1 of uncultured Candidatus Saccharibacteria bacterium. Lineage (GTDB taxonomy): Bacteria > Patescibacteriota > Minisyncoccia > Phycocordibacterales > UBA918 > Damh-18. Next base: position 7,848 of record CAZCWH010000004.1, read on the forward strand.
AGCAGAGGGAAGTGGATTGATCAGTCACAGTCACTCAACATCTTCTTTAATGGAACTTCAGGTCAAGAACTTTCAGAACTCTACCTCTACGCATGGGAAATGGGACTCAAAACTACCTACTACCTCCGATCGCTCGGTGCTTCCCAGGTTGAGAAATCAACGGTGAGTACTGCTGGAACGCACCTTCGAAAGAATACCGAAGAAGGGTCTTCAAAAGAGGCTGTCATACCACAAGTCATCGTTTCGACAGTCGCTGTTGAAAGCACTCGCGTGGTAACGGAAATGGCAGAAGCACCGCAACCAGTACGCTCTCCACTTGCAACACCTTCTCCAATCACGAAGGAAATTATTGATGCGCATAAAGTGGAAACAACCGGAGGAGCGACGGCGACAAAGCCCCGTCTCCATGTTGCAGAAGATGCGATCTGCGAGTCGTGTCAGTAATGTCTAAGTTCACACTATAGGAAAGGTCCTGTCTAGATACTCCAAGTAAAACAAACTGATATACTTCGAGCTACATTATTCACCACTCATAATTCATATTGTGCCAATACGAAAAAATGCACCGCCGGTAGACATCAACAAGCGTCGCGCCATTAATGGTGAGGATGCTGATGTGATTCAGCTCTATCCGATGAAACATGAGTGGGCATGGGAGTACTACAATGCTGCGAACGCGAACCACTGGCTTCCAACTGAAATCAGTATGCAGCTCGACATTGAACAGTGGAAGTCTGCTTCCACACTCACGAAAGATGAACGGCACGCATTCGAAACGGTACTCGGGTTTTTTACCACTGCTGACTCAATTGCTGCAAACAACATTGTAATCGCAACATATCGACATATTACGAGCCCAGAAATACGCATGTACCTTCTCCGTCAGGCGTATGAGGAGGCAATTCATACGCACGCGTACCAATACATTGTTGAGTCGCTTGCACTCGATGAGTCGAAGATATTTAACATGTATCGTGAGCGTGATGCGATCTATAACAAGGCGAGCTTCATTCTCAATTTCAATGAGGGTATCTTTGATAAGAATTTCCAGACAGGCACCTTCGAGAATGACCAAAAATTCCTTGAGAATATGTGTATCTTCTCGCTCATTCTTGAAGGTATCTTCTTCTACAGTTCGTTTGCAGTGATGTTTGGTTTCCAGCGGCAACATAAACTCACGGGAAGTGCTGAACAAATCCAGTACATTATGCGTGACGAATCGATGCATCTTAACTTTGGGTGCCAACTCATTAATACGATTCGCGAAGAGCAACCAGAGCTTTGGACACAAGCATTTCAAGATAAAATCATCGGGTATATTCGTGAAGCAGCTCGACTCGAGTACACCTACGCACAGGAGGTGTTTCCTGCAGGAATATTCGGTATGAACGCAGCAGGATTCAAACAGTACATCGAACACATCGCTGACCGACGGCTTGAGCGCGTAGGACTTCCACAACAGTTTGGGGTAGAGAATCCATTCCCATGGATGAGTGAAGCGATTGATCTTCCAAAGGAGAAGAACTTCTTTGAGACGAGGGTTACTGAGTATAAGACCGGAGGAGCTCTAAACTGGTGAGAAAGCGCGGGGCGCTTTCGCAAGAGGTTGTCGACAAAACCCTTCAGAAAACTTCTGAAGGGTTTTGTCATACAACCTGAACAGTTTCTGTAAGAAAATCAAAAATTACAGAGCGTAGTGACTATAATTTTGGAGTCCGTCGACACATTGCTTTTAGCAATGCTTTGTGTCGACGCCGTAGTCAAACGCTCAGTAACGGATATAAGCAGATTCCTGAGTCCGTTACAAGGTGCTTTCCCTATGCCTCCATGTGACGCCGTAGTCGAAGGCAGTATATTTTTACGCCTCATGTTCTCGCTCTGCGACGCCTAGTATCTGAGGTCTTCTTGCGCCTCGAACTGTATCCAAAGTTATAATTTTGGTTTTATTTTTTTGTTGCATTACTTCTGAAGTTCTGTAGAATCCCTGGCAGATTACTAACCCAGAGGAGCCAGTCATGCGTGGAACTGCGCTGTTGTTTGCATATCCGGAGCAGCGGTTTATCGATCCGGTGACTAAGCTCTACGAATACCTACTGTCGGTTGATTTTACGACACATTTCCATGTCATGGGTTCGAGAGCGAAAGGAACTCAACGCAGAATTGAAATCGGTCTGAGTGAGGCAGACCAGCATTTGCCGTTCCTCCTCTTGTATTGGGGGCATGGTGCCCCACAAGGGTGGGGGCATTACCCATCGAACGAAATACTTTCATACAGGTGGCTCTCTTCGCGCTTGGCACAGAAAGGTTTAACGCAGGGTACGATCGTGAATAGTTGTTGTTACGCGAAGTACTTGTTTGCTGCCTTAGGGAAGCATCCTGAGATGTCAGTAAGTGCTATGGCTCCTTGGGATGGTGCCGGCCTTTCATACGGAGGAAATCTTATGGAGCGGATCATTCACTCTTGGCCACAAGCTGAGTGTGCTGACGAGTTCCATAAGGCTGTCTGTGAAATAAAAAATAATGGGAATTCTGTGACCGAACATCCGTATGTTCAGCGGTACGGTCAAGTTCGTGATTATCTGTTCTTCCCGGAGGGAATCACTACAAGTCGAAGGTCGCGTCCAATAGAAGTCGAATCAGTTCAATTGATGCCATGGTAGTACCCATGAGTATCAAAATGGCCCGTCCGAGACGGGCCATTTTTTATTGGTAAGCATCATTAGTCATTTTTCTCCTCTTGGACAGTCTTCCCTTGCTTTGAGCCAAAGATTCCGTGTTCTACCTCGTGTTCGTGAGTATCACCCGTTCTCTCATTGATGTGTTCAATTGAATCGAGCTTGCCGTCCACGTATGTCTTTACCTCAGTTACGTTGCCATCTCGTTCTTTTTGAATTTCTTTTTCCATAGTTAAAATTGTTACGAACGCTTGAACACGTTCAACGCTAATAACCTCAACCTATGACATTTAATACTATGGCTGCTGAAGAGATGATGAAGAAAGTGCTTGTAGGAATTCTTTCTGGCAGGAGAAAACGCCGCCGTGTTTCTATTCATTAATCTCAGGCTAACGCCTATCGATATACCAGTAACATTCCAGGTCCATTTTGCTATACTTAGTGTATGAGAAGCGGGTTTTTAGTAATGCTTATGGTCGCCGTCATATTTGGCGCTGGTTATTGGTACTATGTTGCTGAGGCGATTTGCCCTGTGCCACTGACATACAAAATTGGCTCTATTGATGAGCGATTCAATACGAGTGATGAAGAAGTCCGAAATATCATTTCGGGAGCAGAATCTATGTGGGAAGACGCAACCGGGAGAAATCTTTTCACCTATGCTGACGATGGAAAGTTAACCATCAATTTTGTTTTTGATGAGCGCCAAGAAAATGCGAATGAGGAAGAGGAGCTCAAGACAACCCTTGAAGATAAGGAGAATATGAGTGAAGGTGTGCGTGCGCAGTATGAGGAGCTTCTCGCTAAGTATGGAGACCTGAAGATGAGCTATGAAAAACGCGTCGGTACATATGAAAAAAATCTAGATGCGTACAATGCAGAGGTTGCGGAGTGGAATACAAAGGGAGGTGCTCCGAAGGATGAGTTTGATCGACTCAAGGAAACTGAAGAAGATCTCGATCGTGAGCAGACACGACTCAATGCCATTGCTGCAGATTTAAATGCTATGGTGCGCCAAATGAATGCGGTGAGTGCACGAGGAAATTCACTCATTACTGACTACAATGAGGTAGTGGAAGAATATAACGACCGTTTTTCTGAGGGTCATGAGTTTACTCAGGGAGAGTATGAGTCTAAAACGATCAATATATATCAATTCGATTCGCAAAATGAGCTTGAGGTTGTGCTTGCTCACGAGTTTGGACACGCACTCTCTCTTGAACACGTAGAAGGAGAAACCTCAGTGATGTATCACATTATGGGAGAACAATCGAAGGAGGGCGGTGTGACAGATGCAGACGTGACAGAGTTTGAGCGTGTTTGCGGGGATGGCTCATCAGTTTTTGAGTCAATACGTGCGGCCATGAGGGTAGCGCTATAACA
>CAZCWH010000004.1:11915-29097 GCA_964502345.1 uncultured Candidatus Saccharibacteria bacterium
AACAGGGTATACTGTAATGAGAGACTGTTACGATATTGCTTTTGTTTCGTATATAAAGGCACAGTAGCATTAAAAGAAGTAAGTAACTTAATATAATTTAAACGTATGTTTCAAGAATCATATATGCGCAAGATTGGTGCACTCGTTGGAGTTGCTGCAATTGTTGCATTACTCGCGTACACCTATTACGCAATTACCCAGGCAAACTATGTGACCGAGATGCCAGTATCAATCTCAGTTGTTGGTGAGGGTGAAGTGTTTGCAAAGCCAGACATTGCGACCATTAGTTTTAGTGTGAACGCAAAAGAGAATGATGCAGCAACTGCACAATCAAAGTCCGCTGAATCAGTGAACGCAATTATTGCGTACCTCAAGGAGAAGGGGGTTGATGAAAAGGATATCAAAACACAGTCATACAACCTCAGTCCACGATATGAATACAGTAGAACCATTTGTACTCAGTGGGAATGTCCACCACAGGGAGAGCCAAAGGTCATTGGATACGAAGTTACACAGTCAATGGATGTTAAGGTGCGAAAGACAGATGATGTCGGTATGCTCGTAACTGGTGTTGGTGAACTCGGGGCAACAAATGTCTACGGACCAACATTCACCATCGATGACGATAGTGCACTTAAGGCTGAGGCACGAGAAATAGCGATTGCTGATGCAAAAGCAAAAGCACAGAAGCTTGCTGATGAACTTGGTGTACGTATTGTACGTATGACCGGGTATTGGGAAGATGAAGGTGCGTACCCAATGTACTCAGGATATGGAAAGGGAGGTGTGGAGATGGCAGCAATGGATGCGAATGTAGCTCCAGAAATGCCAACAGGAGAAAACACCATTTCTTCACGTGTGAACATCTCGTACGAGATTAAGTAGCTCGAAAAAGTAACAATTCAAAAACCACGCATATGCGTGGTTTTTGGTATATACTGAGAAGAAGGTGGGTGGTTTGACTTTCTCTCTGTTACTGGTAGTATATTAAGCAATCGCCCGCAGGGGCGTTTTAATTTTGCTAAGTTAATCCTTTACGTATGAGTCAATTTATTGAATATCTCAAGGACACACGCAATGAGCTCGGGCACGTATCATGGCCAACACGTCGTCAGGCCATTGTCTCAACGATACTCGTTGTGGTCATTTCAATCCTTTTCGGTGTGTTCATTGGTCTCTTTGACTTTATATTCACGAAAGGTCTCAACTGGTTTATAGGGTAGTACACATTATTATTTCTGCAGGAGTTTAGATTTGGTTCGTCGCTTTGAGGCATAGGGAAAGCACAAAGCGACGAACAAGAATTTCAAATCGAAAATTAACAGTGAGTGATAGGAAAGGGAAGATCGCTCATTTTGAAGGACGGGGGTCCAACAAAATGACGGCTAACTTTTTCTAAAATTCATTACATTCATTAAGAAAAAGTAAGCATGGCGAAACAACAAACAGACGGAGAGCGACACTGGTATGCAATTCACACCTACTCTGGGTATGAGAATGCGGTTTCTCGTAACCTGAAGCAGCGAATTGAATCATTGGGTATGCAAGACCGTATTTTCAATGTAGTAGTGCCAACTGAAAAGAAGATCCGTGTAAAGGGAGGGAAGCGCGTTGTTGAGGAAGAACGAATCTATCCTGGGTATGTACTCGTAGACATGATTGTGACGGATGACTCATGGTATGTCGTACGCAACACCCCGCGTGTAACTGGTTTCGTAGGAAGTGGTACTCAACCAGTACCACTTAAGCCAAAAGAGCTCGATGCACTCATGAACCGTATGGAGGATGAGGCACCTAAGCACCAAGTCGACCTCTCAATCGGAGATATGGTCATGATTGTGGATGGACCGTTTAAGGAGCTCGAAGGTAAGGTTGGCGAAATTGATGAAACACGAGGAAAGGTAAAGGTGCTCGTCTCTATGTTCGGTCGCGAGACACCAGTTGAGCTGGACTTCCTTCAACTTAAGAAGATATGACCAGAAAATAAGGAGTTTCAACGACTATATTTTCAGAGTCCGTCTCCACATTGCTGTTCCTAATGCTTTGTGGAGACGCCGAAACTCCAAGGATTTCCACAACATATCACAGGGGACTAAGCCGACTAAGAAGCCCCTTACCATTGCAAAATCAGGTTTTCTCTTGTACGATGTGCGGGCTTCAAGGGTCATGTGAATATGGAACATATGGCTCAAATAATATAATTAAATAGTAACGTGGCTAAAAAAGTAGTTAAAAAAATAAAGGTTCAGGCAGTGGGAGGACGAGCAACACCTGCTCCACCACTTGGTCCTGTACTTGGTCAGGCCGGTATTAATATCGGTGAGTTCGTAAATCAGTTTAACGAACAAACACGTGACCGAATGGGGGATGTAGTCCCAATTGAACTCACTGTTTTTGATGATCGTAGTTTTACATTCATCACAAAGACCTCACCAGCTTCAAGGCTCATCCTTAAAGCAATTGGAAAGGAGAAGGGTTCAGGAAAGAACGCCTCTTCAAAAGTTGGAACAATCACGAAGGCACAAATTAAGGAAATCGCTGAGACAAAGATGAAGGACCTTAATGCCAACGATATTGACGCAGCAATGAAGATTATTGAAGGTACCTGTCGATCAATGGGCGTTGAAGTGAAGTAAATTCACTCAACAATACAAAAAAACCGCCACCAGGCGGTTTTTTTGTATATGCACACCACGACTTTCTTCTATGTCAAACACATGCTATAAATGTCCCAGGCAATAGGGCCTATAAGTTCATCAAAAGGAGTAGTGGAGAAATGAACGCTAACGCAATCTCGCTCGACCAGAAGTTCCTGAACGTCAGAGGAGCCACGCTACGACACACTGTGGCTGCGGTTCTCATAACCGCCGGTAAGCAGGTCATGCTCGTCCAGTCGGCAAAGGATCCGGAAGGTAAGACGTGGGCCTTTCCGCAGGGTGAAATCGAAGAAGGGGAAACCCTCAAGACCGCACTCTTACGGGAAGTTGCGGAAGAAGTCGGCTGGAAAGGGAACCTCGATATGAACAGGGCGAAGGTCCTGTGGCAGCACGAGAACGAAATTCCGATCGATCGCCAGCAGCGTGACGGCGATTTTCGCAACAAGCACATCATCTACATCGGCGTGCCGGTCACCAGTATGGAGCCGGTGCGCCTCAGCAGGGAGAACAGCAAGTTCACGTTCGTCAATTGTCCCAACGCGCTCTGGTTTGTGAGCGGTTGCGGACGTCAGGCAAAGCTCACGGCCATGTTCACGGCGCTCAATCGAGCGTGCGAGGAGCGTCTCCTCGGATGGAGTCGCGACTCGTTCACGTTTGGGACGCAAATCGCCGCGTAAGGCGGCAGGAAACAAGGGCGCCGGGGTAGCAATACTCCCGGCGCTTTTTTAATGCTAGAATAAAAACACTATGGTTCACACCAAATCACTACAAACGTGGTCAATGTTTACGCAGGATACCTCGCATAGGTGTTGAGAGGTGTTTTTTGTTGTTAAAAATTGCCTCTCACGAGGCAATTTTTAGTTCAAGTAACATCTCATCATGCAAATATTTCCTGTTAAGACGAGGATTTTCAATCCACCCCAAGACGACCTATACCGTGCACTTGATGAGTCACTCCACGATGCACGAGAGGGCGACGTTGTCGTAGTGACCTCAAAGATAATTGCCATTCACGAAGGCAGATGTATTCCGATGGAGGGGACCGACAAACCCTCGCTCGTACGTCGTGAAGCAGAATACATCTTCAATCCTACTGAACGTGCGCACCCGCTCACCATAAAATTCAATGCACTCATATCCTCTGCGGGTATTGATGAGAGCAATGGTTCGGGATACTACATACTTCTTCCTAAGGAACCCTTTACCTCTGCGCAAGAAATACACACATACCTCAAGAAAAGATTCGCCCTCACAAACATTGGTGTCATCGTGACCGATAGCCACTCACTCCCATTTCGGTACGGCGCCATGAGTGTCTCAATCGGCTACTGGGGTTTCGAACCGGTAGAAAATCATATAGGACGGCCAGATCTCTTTGGGAGACTTATGAAATACTCGAAGACAAACCTCGTCGACTCAATTGCTGCGGCAAGCGCACTCGTTTCAGGTGAATGCGATGAATCACAGCCTGTGGTGATTGCGCGTGGTGTTCCAAATCTCGTTTTCAGCGAAGATGATCTTCGAGAAAAGCTTCTTATTCCACGTGAGGATGATATATACAAATCACTCTTTAAAGACTTCAAAAAGCCGAGTGAACTTTAGAACTATCGTTCAAGAGTAATGTACGTGTAAGGGGGAACGTGCTCAGGGTGTGGTTCGCTCGAGATAATAGTCTTAAAGTCACTGTAATCAGGGAAAAATACATCAGCATTCGGATTCTCTGCATCAATCACAGTGAGATAGAGTCGGTGTGCAAACATAATCCCAACTTCAAAGAGTTGTGAGCCTCCGAAAATAAATATTTCTTCCTCTTCTATTTCACGTGCTACTTCAACCGCTTGCTCGAAAGTCTCAGTGACGGTACATCCATCAATTACTGCTTGAGTTCTGCTCACCACAATGTTTGTACGATTCGGAAGGGGGTGGCCAATTGACTCATAGGTCTTTCGTCCCATGATGATTGGGTGCCCCGTAGTAAGCGCTTTTACCCGTTTAAGATCTTCACTAATACGCCAGACAAGCTGACCTTGCTTGCCAAGTTCTCGGTTTTTACCAATTGCGGCAATCATACTGATGCGCGGTGTGTGCATGAAAGGATTATGGCATATTTTCTCAAAAGCGGCTCTTGAGGGTTTGGGTAGGTACGTTATACTTCTCATACTATGGCCATCAATACAGGTATTTTTGGAGACGCAACGAGCTTTGAACATCGATACATTGCGGACCACGACCAGCTCAAGGAGCTCGTCGTATATTGGAAAAAGTTAGGTCTTAAAATTGTGCTTACATCAGGAACATTTGATCTCTTCCACATTGGCCACGCTCAGTACCTAGAGAAAGCAAAATCGCTTGGGGATCTTCTCATTATTGGTGTAGATAGTGATGCGAAGGTAAAACAAAGAAAGGGCCCACATCGCCCAATTGTTCCTGAACTTGAGCGTGTTCAGATACTTTCACATTGTAGACACGCTGACGTCATTACTCTTAAAGGTCCTAACGACCCAAAAAATCATCTCATCAAAATTGTTTCACCAGATGTTCTTGTTGTGTCTGAATCTACAAAGCACGATACTGAAGAGGTTGATGAAAAAGCTCAATACTGTGGACAGATAGTGGTACTTGAACCTCAGTCAGAAACAAGTACCAGTGCCAAGCTTCGACTCATTCAGATAACTAATCCTCAGCATGGAGAATAAGAGGCGTGTTGCCATTGCATATATCCCCGTGATTCATGAAGGGTATCTTGCGTATCTCGATATGCTCGTGAAAGAAGGGGTGAGGGAGCTATATCTTGTTTCAGATGATATTCTCAGGTCACATGAAGAACTTGATTACATTAATCGGAAAGATCGACTTCGTGCAGTGCCTCATCAAACCATGTTGAAGCTCATTGGCGTAGTAACTACGATGGAAGTGAAGTCGCTTACACTCACTGCAATACTGGAACTCCAATCAGAGCGAGTAGAGATTTTTGCTCCTCGGGAAGATATAAATGAAGTCATAACAGATTCTTATTTTGGAGGACATACGATTAATTACCAGAATGTATTTCTGAGATGGAATAAGGAAAATATCGGAGAAGAAAATGAGCCAAAAGGAGAGAGTATTGAACTTGATGCTTTTCATAACGAAGTAATGGGCAAGGTTCTCTTAGAATCAGAAAAAAGCGCTGATTGGTGGCGACAGGTTGGCGCAGCACTCCTTAAAAACGGAGAGGTTATTTCAATAGCTCACAACGAGCATATGCCGGAACCAGAACTTCCTAATATTTATGGCGATACACGAGCACTCTTCAAAAAAGGAGTGCACATTAACTATGCCACCACAGCGCATGCGGAAATTAATGTTATTGCCGAAGCTGCGAGGAAGGGTATAGCTTCAGAAGGAGCCGAGTTATTCACGACAGATTTTCCATGTCCGTACTGCGCTCGAGCGATAGCGAAAAGTGGGATTAAGAAAATATACTACCGTACTGGCTACGCTGTTCTTGGTGGTGATGATTTCCTGAAGCAAATGGGGATTGAAACGGTGAAGGTGTTAGTCGATTAAAAGAAAACGCGCGACCTAAGCCGCGCGTCATATCCGTTCTGGGAAAAATTCAACCGGGTACTTCGCCTGCATCATAGCGAAGGCCGTACTCTAATGCCTGCCGTCGATTCACTTCTTGCTTATCTGGTGTTTTGAAGACTGGAATTCGAACTTCACCAGTACGGTCTGGAACCCAAAGGTTCCAGTGAAGATGAGGGACTGTGCCAGCATTGAGGTTCATGTCACCGAAACGGGCAAACAGCATCCCTCCAGGGAGGTCAAATTCTTGATTTGCCCATGTGATGATGTTGCCGAGGTTAACCCAACCACTCGGAGTAATTTCTGAAAATCTCCGAATGTGTTCGCTCGCGACAATTACCAGCATAGGGTCGCAGTGCCGGTCGTTTTTAAATGCATTGTCCCAAATTAACCAATGCGGATTTCTGTAGAGGATCTTGTTGATTGCCACGTCGATTTTACAGAACGCACAAATCCCGTGCTCGAACTGATGGCGCATGTGATGGTACTGTGCGTAGCTGGTGCATCTTCCAAGACAACCAAGTTGCTCCTCGGTAAGAGTGTAGGCGGTGGAATTCAAGTTCTATTCTCCTTGTTGGGGAAAAATGATTAGGACACACGTACGTAGCAACTTATCTAGACCGAGTTTACCGCCAAAAAACCTTGTGTCAAACTTTCCAACCAAGTTTCACCTTGATAGGTTCTGTATCAGAACTTTGTTTTTGTCCTGCAATAAGTTGCGCATGTAGGTGCTCAACACTCCCACCTGTGTAGCGAGTGTCACCAAATCTCATAAAGAAACTCCCACCTTCAACCGAGTATTCTTTTGTAGCCCAGTCCACAAGAGCAAAAAGGTCCTTCGCCGCGTCACTTGTTACGTCCTCAATTTTGTTTGTGTGTGATGGTTTGTAGACGAAAAGGAAATGATGCTTTGTACCTTCGTACGGACTCATGTTTGTCGTAAGGAACCAATAATCCGTTTCTTTAAGAATTGGTTTTGGGTGGTACTTTTTAAAATGTTCAGCACAAAAAGGGCAGACACCATCAGTTTCAATTTGTGCCATGAGATTCTTTTGTTCCTCTGTGCGCGCGTTTGCGTGATTGAGACCCGCTTTAGACATATTACTCATACTGCTACCGGGATACCTTTCATTGGTTCACCCGCCTCATAATCAGTAAGTTCGAAATCAGTATTTCTAAATGCAAAAATATCCTTCGTTGGGTTTGTGAGTGTAACGGTAGGGAAAGGTTTTGTGTCACGCGCAATAATTTCTTCCACCATTGGAATTTGGTCGACATATATATGTGCATCAGAAATAGTGTGGATGTACTCATACGCTTCGTAGCCGGTAGCCTGTGCAAGCATCATGGTGAGTGCACCGTACTGAATCATGTTTGAAGGGACGCCTACAGGTACATCACCGGAGCGCTGGAACATATGGAGAATAAGTTTGCCATCAATGATGCGAATGTGAAGCCATCCGTGGCACGGACAGACAACGACTTTTTGAGTCTTACCCGTTCCTCGAATGGTGTATTGAGGTACCCATGGAGAAATGAAATGTGTGCGTAGTTCAGGGAACTCAAGAATTTGTTCAACAATGTTTTTAAACTGATTATATGTTGGCCCTTCGCTCGTAGGAAAATCATGAAAGGCTCCACCGTAGGAACCAGGACCTAGATCACCTTCCTCAAGGCCACGCTTCTCACATTTTTCTTTTGTCCCCCAAGGAGTCCAAAATTTACACCCATAAGACTCGAGTGCTTCGAGTGTTCGTGCGCCATTCATAAAACCAATGATTTCTCCAACAGCCTGCTTCCAAAATCCCTTTACACTTCGTTCAGTAATCATAGGGAACCCATTACTCAATTTAAAGTGCATCGGAGTGGCACCCATGAGCGTAAGTGCGTCAGTTCCTTGGCGACTTGGAGTACGCATACCCTTAGCTAAAATCTCACGGAGGAGATTCTTATATTGCTCATCGGGGGTTCGTTCTGGGTAGGGTAGTAACATATGCATCATGATACTGGATTTGTAAATGAAGTGAAATGTGGGGCGAATGTTAGACTATGATAATAATGAAAGTGCAAGTAAAAAAACTACTTGAAACAGCAAAAATGCCTGTATACGCGCATGAAGATGATGCTGGTATGGATCTGTACGTAGCAGTTGCAGTAACAATCAACCAAGGAGAGCGTACACAAATACGTACAGGAATTGCAGTTGCTATCCCACAAGGGTACGTAGGTCTTGTTTGGGATAAAAGTGGTATTTCTCACAAAGGAGGGCTAAAAGTCATGGGTGGAGTTATCGACGCTGGATATCGGGGAGAAATCCTTGTGGGGATTGTTAATCTCGGCGAAGGCACACAGACCTTTGAAGTTGGTGATAAAATAGCTCAGATACTCATACAGAAAGTCGAGCACCCTGAACTTGAAGAAGTGAGCGAACTTGAGGAAACAATTCGAGGAGCATCAGGTTTTGGAAGTACTGGCAAATAACACCCATGACATAGTGTAAGGAAAACCGAATATATTAATAGAGAGCGTGGCGGCACTTTTAAGGTTGGGCGCTCAGAGCGAAGCATTAGGAACAGCACGCTCTGACGGCCTAGTTTTTCTAAAGTCGCTGCGCTCATAAGAAAAACTGGCATGCACGATTACACCAACATAGAACGACAGGACAAAGAAGTATTTGATGCCCTTATGGGCGAAGAGAAACGTGAAGCTGAAGGTCTTGAACTCATTCCATCGGAAAATTATGTCTCACGCGCAGTACGAGAGGCGAATGGTTCTATCTTCACCAACAAATATTCAGAAGGGTATCCAGGGAAACGATATTACGGAGGTCAAGCATACACTGACATTGTTGAGACGATTGCCATAGAGCGCGCGAAAAAACTTTTCAACTGTAAGTTCGCGAACGTACAGCCACTCTCGGGGGCGCCTGCGAACGTAGCCATGTACTTCGCGCTCCTTGAGCCGGGGGACACTGTCCTCGGTATGGATCTCTCACATGGAGGGCACCTTACCCATGGACATCCGACGACCTCCATCAATAAGGTATTTAATTTCGTACGGTACAAGATGAAGGATGTGAACACTGGCGAAATTGATTACGAGCACCTACGGCAAGTTGCCCTCGAACATAAGCCAAAAATCATTCTTGCAGGTTTCTCTGCATACAGTCGTGAACTCAATTACGCGAAGTTTGTAGAAATTGCAAAAGAAGTGGGGGCATATACCGTTGCAGATATGGCGCATATTGCTGGGCTCATTGCTGGTGGAGTAGCGCGGAACCCATTTGAAGATGGGTTTGATGTGATTACAACCACAACTCATAAAACACTCCGCGGCCCACGTGGTGGCATGATACTGGTGCGTGAGGACGAGGAAATTGCAAAGAAAATAAACAAAGCAGTATTCCCAGGTCTCCAAGGTGGTCCTCACATGAATATTGTCGCTGGAAAGGCTGTGGCGTTTGGGGAGGCAATGACCCCAGGTTTCAAAACGTATGCAGCACAGATTCTCAAGAATGCGAAAGCAATGGAAACAGTATTTCGAGAAGCGGATATTCGGATGCTCGGAGGAGGAACGTCGAATCACCTCATCTTGGCTGATGTATATGGCTCGCTTGGTGTGACAGGGAAGGAGGCAGAAGTCGGTCTTGATTCAGTCGGAATTACGCTCAACAAGAATATGATTGCGGACGAGACACGAACTGCGATGGATCCATCAGGAATTCGGTTTGGTACACCAGCGATGACAACCCGTAACATGAAAGAAGCAGAAGCGACAAAGGTTGCAAAAATAATGGTTGAGCTCCTCACCAATATTAAGAGCGAAGATACCCAGAAGAGACTCAAAAAGGAAGTTGAAGAGTTGTGTGCAAAGTTTCCAGTTCCAGAATCGTTCGTCTAGACAGTAATAAATTTTAGGTGTACAACGAACGCTGGTTTGTTCATCCGAATGAAGTAACTACTGCGGAAGGAGCCCAAAGATGGGTCAGAACAAGGCGAAAGAATCTTCTCCACGCACCTGTGGAATCGAGGATTGCTACGATGGCGAAGCCGCATTCTCAGCACGGTTTCATGGGGTAAGCTTCGTCATGCTCGGGCTGTGTGCAGTCATGGTGCTTGTCCAGACCGAGTTCACGGCGCAACTTGCCGTGGGTGTACTGCAGGCAGTCGTGACGCTGGAGGTGGTAACACTCAGCATGCTACTCGTCTTGAGTTTCGCTACGTTCTACTTCGGGACTCCGTTGATGCGCGAGCGGTGGCTCAACAAACACCTCTGCTACCATTTCGTCATGATTTGTCTGGTGTTCGGACTCATGTGGTATCGCACGCCAACATGATCGCCTCATCCAGAAATCAGGCCCGCCGACTCGTTCGGCGGTGCTTTTTATATTTCTCTATGTATTACGGTACAATGAGTATCGATATGCATGCGTTTATCACCACAACGAAGGCAAAATTTTCTGTTGCGCGTCGGCACTGGCTTACCGTAGCCTTTCTTCTCGGATTCCTCCTCGACACCATCACACTCAATCGGGTTGATCAGAAGTTCGATAACTTCGTTCTCTCTTCATATGTCATTCTTGCCATGGTTGGTATTACGCTTTTGTACGCGGGTATTGCTGAACGATTCTCAGAAAAACTTAGTCACTTTCTGCGAAACAAAGCACCGTTTTTAATTCAGTACGCCTTCGGAGGATTGCTTTCAGGTATGCTCATTTTCTATGGACGCAGCGGGGCATTTTATGAGAGTTGGCCGTTTTTACTCATGATCCTTGCCGTTATATACGGGAATGAGACGGTAAAAGATCGAGCGACACGACTTGTATACAATCTCACTATTTTCTTTGTGGGTATGTTCGCTTACGTGGTACTTATAATTCCTGTTGTGCTCGGAAAGATGGGGGCGCTCGTATTTGTGGGGAGCGGATTTGTTGCGCTCCTCATCATGTATTGGTTCTTTAGGCTTTTGACACTTGTGGTCCCAAATTTTATTTCACTCCAGCGACAGAAAGTAGTTTTTACAATTGGGATTGTGTATGCGACGTTTAACTTCCTCTATTTCACCAATATCATCCCGCCGATCCCGCTGTCACTCAAAGAAGTGGGCATCTATCATAGTGTGGTTCGATTCGATAATGATACGTATCAACTTTCTTATGAAAAGCCTGAGTGGTGGGAATACTTCCGGGATTCAGATAAAAACTTCCATGCAGCGGATGGGGATGATATTTTTTGCTATGCATCAGTGTTTGCCCCTACGCGACTAGCGACCAAGGTGTACCACAGGTGGGAGTACTTCGATGAAACAGAAAATGTCTGGAAGAATCATGGAGATCGACTTTCCTATGCAATTTCCGGGGGAAGAGGGGAAGGGTTTAGGGGCTACACAATGATTACTAATTATCGTGAAGGGAAATGGCGGTGTGTGGTGGAGACTGAACGCGGTCAATCATTAGGACGGGAGACATTTACGGTGACTCGAGGTGAAAAAGGAGAACTCGTGACTATTATTGAATAATTGGTATTGTACAGGGTATGGAATCTGGTATTAGGAATGCAATTGAAGCCGTGCTTCGCGACCTCGGTCTAGAGCACGTTGATTTTGCTGTAGAGCACCCACCAGAACTCTCTCGTGGTGATTATGCGACAAATGTAGCCATGGTCGTAGCGCAGTTTCTTAAAAAGAATCCTCGTGAAGTTGCTGAATCAATTCTTAAGGCACTTGAGGGAAAGGTACGAGAGGCTGCAAAAATTGAAATTGCTGGTCCAGGGTTTATTAACTTTCATCTGACACGCGATTTTTTCAAAGAGAATGTTGTACGTGCAACCTCTATAGGTGACGAGTGGGGAAGAAATGATTCACTGAGAGGGAAGCGCATACTTGTCGAATACACTGATCCAAACCCGTTTAAGGAATTTCATGTCGGCCATATTTTTTCAAACACTGTGGGAGAGTCGATTGCACGACTCTTTATGATGTCGGGTGCAGACGTGAAGCGTGTTAACTATCAGGGAGATGTTGGACTTCATGTAGCGTATGCGCTGTGGGGGATGCGCAAGCTTGGTCTTGGAGATACCAATGATTTCACACCTCGTGATCTCGGAAAGGCGTATGCGCTTGGGGCAAGTACCTACAAGGAAGATGAGAAAGCAAAAGCAGAAATCATTGGTATCAATAAGCTTGTGTACGAACGAAGTGATGAATTACTCAATCAGCTGTATGACAAAGGGAAGATGATATCCCTCCGTTACTTTGAGACTATTTACGAAATCGTGGGAACTAAATTTGACGCATATTTCTTTGAAAGTGTGACTGGGCCTCGTGGGAAAGAACTTGTGCTGAGTCATCCAGAACTTTTTAAGGAAAGCGATGGTGCTCGAGTCTTTGAGGGGGAAAAGTTCGGTTTGCACACTCGTGTATTTTTAAACTCGGAAGGTCTCCCGACCTATGAGGCAAAAGAGCTCGCACTCGCAAAAGTGAAGGAGGAGGAACTCGGGGAGTATGACCTCTCAATTGTTTCGACTTCACGCGAGATAAGTGAGTACTTCAAAGTACTTAAAAAAGCGATGAGTTTTGTATATCCCGAACTTGAAAAGAAGACCGAGCACATTGGGCACGGGACCGTGCGCCTCGCTACCGGTAAGATGTCTTCTCGCACGGGAGATGTTATTGCCGCGCTCGATTTCATTGATGAGATTACTGATGCAGCACAGGAGAAGATGATGGAGACGACAGAAAGTCCGAGTCGCGAGCTCGCACGAGAAATTGCTATCGGTGCGATTAAGTATGCAATGCTTCGTAGTAATATTTTCCAAGATTCAGTCTTTAATAAAGAACAGGCACTTTCTTTTGAGGGTGACTCAGGTCCATACCTCATGTATACCCATGCGCGCATTGCCTCGATTGAAGCAAAGGCCAGTGATGCGGGTATTATTGCGAGTACATCACAAGCACCAGAAGTACCCTATGTAATCGAAAGGATACTTTATCAGTTTCCTGAGGTACTACAGAAAGCGCAGGAAGATCGTGCTCCTCACACAGTAGTTATCTATCTCACTGAGCTTGCGGGAGCCTTCAATACGTTCTATGCACATGAAAAAATCGTTGACACACAGGATGTATTTGCTCCCTATAAACTTGCGCTCGCACAAGCAGTGAAAGTTACGTTAAAGAATGGGCTCTACGCACTTGGTATCAAGGCACCTGAGAAAATGTAGTGAATTCACTGAATGAATTTATAGTCGAATCCTAAGGATGTATCGGTAGACGAAGAAAGACTTTTTTATGATACTATGCATAGGCATGTCTGATACACATGCTTTTATTTATGTCTGATATACATAACCATATGGATAAAGATACAGAGATGGAGAAGAGCGATGTTGCGCTCCGTGAGGAAGAAATGCTCGCATTTTGGCGCGCACACGACATTTTTAATAAATCGGTAGAAACACCGGGGGGCAAGGCGCCTATCGGTGATTTTGTTTTTTATGATGGACCTCCGTTTGCAACGGGGACACCACACTATGGACACATTCTTGCAGGCACCATCAAGGATGCCATTCCTCGTTTTTGGACAATGAACGGATACCGGGTGGTACGTAAGTGGGGGTGGGATTGTCATGGTCTTCCGCTTGAAAATATTATTGAAAAGCGTCTTGGACTTGCAACGAAGCGCGACATTGAAGAAATGGGTGTTAAGAAATTCAATGAAACCGCTCGTGAGGCAGTTCTTGAATATGAAGACGATTGGAAGGAGATGGTCCCACGCCTTGGACGCTTTGTTGATATGGAGGATGACTATAAGACGATGGACGCTAGCTACACTGAATCGGTGTGGTGGGTATTCAGCGAGCTCAACCGGAAGGGGCTCGTATACGAGGGATTTAAATCAATGCATCTCTGTCCACGCTGTGGGACAACGCTCTCTAATTTTGAAGTGAATCAGGGGTACAAAGATATTAAAGATATTGCTGTTACAGTGAAACTGCCACTCCTTGATCACGAAGGAAACGTGACTGATGCATCGCTCCTCGTATGGACCACTACCCCATGGACACTTCCGGGGAATATGGCTGCTGCGGTTCATAACGATATAGAGTATGTGAAAGTACGCTGTACGCTCGAAGATAAAAATGAGGTGTTCATACTTGCGAAGGCACGACTTGCGCAACTTGGGACGGAACACTATGAGGTACTTGAAACAATGAAGGGGAGTGACCTCGTAGGGAAACGATATCAGCCTCCGTTTGATATTTTCCAGGGTCAGGATTTCAAAGATAAGGAGAATGCATGGAAAATTTATCATGCTGACTACGTTCTGCTTGGAGAAGAGGGTACGGGGGCAGTGCATCTTGCGCCTGCATACGGAGAGGAAGATATGGAGCTCGCAAAGCAAGAGGGAATTCCACTCGTACATCACGTTGGTATCGACGGACGCTTCAAGGATTTTGTGATGCACCTAGCCGGACAACTCGTGAAGCCTAAGGACGATGAAAAGGCAGATGTCTCGCACCTCGATTCTGATATTGAAATTGTGAAGCGACTGAAGGAAGCGGGCAAATTGGTGCGCAAGGAAAATATAACTCACAGTTATCCGCACTGTTGGCGATGTGATACCCCACTTCTCAATTACGCAACAACCTCATGGTTTGTGCGTGTTACCGATCTTAAAGACAAGCTTGTGGAAGAAAACAGTAAGGTGAAATGGATTCCGGAGCATGTTGGTCGCGCACGATTTGGAAAGTGGCTCGAGGGAGCACGCGACTGGGCGATTAGTCGTCAGAGATATTGGGGAGCACCACTTCCAATTTGGCGAAATGAAACAACAAAAGAATATAAAGTCTTTGGCTCACTCAAAGAACTTCAGGAGTATCTTCCAAAATCAGGAAACACCTTTATTGGCACACGCCATGGAGAGTCAGAGCTCAATACGAAAGGAATCCTTAACTGCACGGTCGGTGTGAAAAATGGCCTTACAGGCATTGGAGAGATTCAGGTCCTTAAATCAGCAGAGACGCTGAAGAAGGATGGTATTGATTTTATTTATCACTCACCGCTTGAGCGCACCACCGCAACAGCAGAACTCATTGCTCGTGAGCTCAATATACCCAAAGAACGCATGTTTTGTGATGATCGAATTCTTGAGATGCAATTCGGCGAATTTGAGGGAAAGCAAATAGATGAGTATCATCGCTTTTTCGGAAGTGGTGAAAATCGACTCACGATGAGTCCCAAGGGTGGTGAGACCTGGAGTGATGTAAAGCGACGTGTCGGGGAATTTCTCTACGAAGTAAATAGGAAGCACAACAATGCACGCATCCTCATCGTGTCTCACAATGGGCCACTGCAAATGATGCAGGCAGTCGCACGTGGCGATGATTTTGAAACAACAGGCGCGCATATTGATGATAATTCATACGACCTTGAAAACGCCGAAGTGCGAGATCTCGCATTCACACCCGTACCTCACAATGACAACTACGAACTCGATTTTCATCGTCCGTATATAGATGACATTGAACTCTTCGATACTGATGGCACGAAACTGGTACGTGTACCGGACGTGTTCGACTGTTGGTTTGAGTCAGGGTCAATGCCGTATGGGGAGAACCACTACCCATTTGAGAACCTAGATCGGTTTGATCCACAAAGCGGGAAAGGGTACCCAGCGAATTTCATTGCAGAAGGTATCGACCAGACACGTGGCTGGTTTTACTCACTCATTGTGTTAGGTACGGCACTCTTTGGGAAGTCGCCCTATCAAAACGTAATCGTGAACGGGCTCGTGCTTGCTGAGGACGGAAAGAAGATGAGTAAATCACTTCAGAATTATCCTGACCCAATGGAACTCACTAACCGCCTGGGTGCAGATTCGATACGCTTCTACCTGCTCTCATCACCTATCGTTAAAGCTGAGGATCTTAATTTCTCAGAGAAGGAGGCCCTTGAGCTGCAGCGCAAGAATCTTGGTCGTCTCCACAATGTGCTCGCGATGTACGAAATGTATGCGGATTCAACTCCCGCAAGCGATACATCAGAGAATATTCTGGATAGGTGGATTGTTGCTCGCACGAATGAAATGTTTTCTGGAATAACTGAAGGATATAAAAACTATGAGCTCGACAGAGCAACTCGGCCAATCACTGATCTTATTGATGATGTCTCAGTATGGTATCTTCGTCGTTCACGTGAACGACTCAAGGGAGATGATGCTATAGATAGAGCGCTCGCGCTCGGTACACTCAGGTTCGTACTTGAACGACTCGCGCTTGCAATGGCTCCTGTTATGCCATTCTATGCCGAATATCTTTTCCTTCGCGTGCGTGAAGCGGGAGATGCAGAGAGTGTACATCTCATGCCATGGCCAACAGAGAAGGGAGTAGATAGAGAGGTTATCGAAGAAATGCGTCTCACGCGTGACATTGTCACCAAAGCACTTGAAGCTCGCGCTAAAGCGAATATTAAAGTACGTCAGCCACTCAGTGCACTTACCGTGCGTCATGAACTCCATAGCGAAGGAGCACCGTATCATGCACTCATTCGGGACGAGGTTAATGTAAAGGAGCTCCGCAGTGATGCATCACAGGCAGAAGAGATACTTCTCGATATAGCGATTACGCCGGAATTAAAGCGAGAAGGTGATGTTCGCGAACTTATTCGGAACATTCAAGAATCACGGAAAAAACTTGGCCTCAATCCTCAAGACAGGATCACACTCAGTCTTGACGACAATACTCGTGAACTCACGCGTGATTTTGAGTCCGACGTGCGATCCGTAGTGGGCGCAACGGAAATTATCTCTGAAACGCAAAATGAGGAGAGTGAGACACTTACACTTAATGAGGTCCGCTACCGTTACTCAATCAAGAAGCAATAATGGCATATAAGACGTACATTACCGAAGCACTGGTTTGCGGAAGTCATGATAGCAATACGTCAGACCGATCGTATCTTCT
>CAZCWH010000005.1:0-10906 GCA_964502345.1 uncultured Candidatus Saccharibacteria bacterium
CCGTCTCTTTTAATATTATGGAAGATGTTGGTCCCGATAAGCGACACCTCGTCGTCTCAGGACTCATGTCAGTCTTTGAAAAAATTTGGGTGGATGCATGGTCTGCGCGTATGGCGTACATTCTCCAGAATACACTCATGGCCCTTCTTGAGTATCCGGACTCGACACTTCTCGGAGTGAACCGCATGCTCTCAGATAAGGATTACCGCAAGAAGGTTGTTGATAATGTAAAAGATCCCGGTGTTCGCTCATTCTGGGTTGATGAGTTTGCTAAATACAATGAGCGGTACATGCAAGAGGCAGGAGATGCTATCAAGAATAAGATTGGGCAATTTACCGCAAATCCAATCATTCGCAATATCATTGGTCAGCCGAAATCAAGTTTTGATATTCGTAAAATCATGGATGAGAAAAAGATTCTCATCATGAACCTCTCAAAGGGACTTGTTGGCGAGACTAATGCAAACCTGCTTGGCTCCATGCTCACGACACGCATCTATCTCGCTGCGATGAGTCGTGCAGATTTGAGTCCTGAGAAGATGCGTGAGATGCCGAACTTCTATTTCTATGTGGATGAGTTTCAGTCATTTGCAAACGCAACCTTTGCAAACATTCTCTCTGAGGCACGCAAGTACCACCTCAATCTCACCATTGCGCACCAATACATCGAGCAGATGGAAGAGGAAGTACGTAATGCGGTATTTGGGAACGTGGGGACCATTGTCTCTTTCCGTGTAGGACCATTTGATGCTGAAGTCTTGGAGACCGTATTCTCGCCTCAGTTTCTTGCAACCGATATTGTGAATCTTGGGTTTGCGCAGATTTATCTGACTCTCATGATTGATGGTATTGGTTCTCAACCATTTTCTGCGACCACACTTCCTCCAATTGAACCCCCTTCGGTTTCGCGCAAGGACATGGTGATAGCGTCGAGTAGACGGCAGTTTTCACATTTGCGTAGTGAAGTAGAAGTGGAGATTCAAAAATTCCACGAACCGGTGATTCCACCTCGTCGTCCAATGACTGAAGCGCCTCGAGAACAGAAGAGGGACCAGAGCGTAGCACCAAGTGCTCCCAAAGAGAGTGTTGCCCCAAAGGAAGTTCAAGCTGAAGTGAAAGAACAGGCACGTGTTGAAGTAGCTCCGCCAGCTACAGTTACACCACCTGTCAGTAGTCCTGTTACTCCTTCGGTACCAAGAGCAAACTATACTCAGGCACCACGAGAACGAACAGAGCGGCACGAGACGCCCAAGCGACCATTCTCCAATCATCACGATTCAAGACCGCCTCAACGCTCAAAGGAGGAAAGTTTGAATGAGCTTCGTTCAGCACTCAAAAATATTGTTCGAACGGAGACTGGAAAGGATGGGCAGGGGACTAAAAATCAGCGGAGTGAAGAAAAAGAGAATCGATTTAAAGAATCACGTGGGGAACTAAAGAGCCTGCTTACGAGTGCACTTGAAGCAAAACAACCGCCACCTCGTGTACCTACACCACCTCCAGCAAGCGAAGTAGTTACTCCTGTTGAGGAGACACCAAAGGAACCTTCTAAGACTGACACACACGTTGCTTCTGTACAGGAGCCAGTCTCGCCGAACACGGTTTCCGCGAAGGAGCTTGAGCGTATGATGCGCGTGACAACGAGCGATAAACCACCACTGTAGCGAATTGACTTTCACAGTCCATGCTGTAGTCTCCGTGTAGATACATAGCCACCAGGGGGTGAGATGACCGATTCAAATGAAGTTTCCGCTGAGCAAAAGGCCGATTTGCCGGTGTTCGAAAAGGATTACACCTTTCGTCAGTATTGGTTCATGCTCTTTTTTCGCCTCTCTGGCGACAGGAACCAAAGGCTTCACAGTATGCACGGCAAGCGTGTGGTCCAGGGAGCGGCAGTTATCACCCAGATCAGCACTATGATCAGTGAAGTGATGCCGGGCTATATGCCGAGGAAATTTCAGGGCACATTCGAAGCTCCCGTGTACGTGGGTGATACGGTTCATTTCAAGCTCATGTAGCTCGATACCGGCCGAGCGATTCGTCAGGTGCAATTGATTGCTACTGTTGCAGGAACTGAGGTTGCCACGTGCACACTCACTCTGGTCCACGAAAGGGCTGTTCCAATACGACAGCAAGACAAACATGAGGTCACGGGGTGAGGAATCCCCGTGACCTTTTTTCATTTAGATTTGTTACTAATACTGCGCACGAGCGTAAGCACGTGGCTGATAGTAAGTTGCCGCGGAGACGGCATCTATGACTAGAATACTAACCCCGGCCCTGTGTTTTTGGCACAGGTTAGTTTACTATAGGGAATCATGAATACAGGAAAACGACAGAAGCTTATTGTGGTTACTGGAGGGGCGGGCTTCATAGGTTCGCATCTTTGTGAGCGACTTGCGAAAGAAGGGCATACGGTCATATCTCTCGATAATTATTTCACTGGTTCGGTAGAGAACCATGTGTTGGGAGTGGAGTACCGCACTGGCCACACAAAGGATATTGCCCTACATATCCCTGAGGTACCTGACATTGTATTTCACCTTGGTGAGTATCCACGTGTTGAACAGAGTTTTGATGCGATTGAAACAGCAATATCGTCGGTACGCAGGCAGTACTTGAGTTTTGCAGAAAAAAGAACTGCAAGCTCGTGTATGCCGGTTCGAGCACAAAGTTTTCCGACGGGGGAATTGGGCGTGATCAAAGTCCATATGCGTGGACGAAAGCTACTAATACTGAACTAGTTCGTAATTACGGCGAGTGGTTTAAACTCCAGTATGCAATTGCATACTTCTATAATGTGTACGGACCACGTGAACGAGGTGACACGCACTCGGGGACACTCATCGCAATTTTTAAAGAACAGTTTGATGCAGGAAAGCCACTTACGGTTCGTACTCCAGGGACCCAGCGCCGGAATTTTACACACGTCGAAGATATTGTGCACGGCCTCGTCATGATTGGGGAGCGTGGTGAAGGAGATGAGTATGGTCTCGGTCATCCTGACTCATATTCTGTACTTGAGGTTGCTCAGATGTTTGGCACATCTGTTTCAATGCTCCCCGAGCGGGCAGGTAACCGAATGAACTCAAGTGTTGATATTAATAGAGCTCGTCTCGAGCTCGGTTGGGTACCTATGCATACTCTTCCGGACTATATTGCTTCCATCACTCAGAATGGTTAAACGAGTACTCATTTTTTCAACTGACGACCATTTATACCCAGCAGGAGGGGCTGAACAGGCGATGGGTAACATTACTGAGCGGTTACCTCATATTGAATTCGATCTTATTTGTGCAAAATTACGTAAGGGAGTAAAGGGATTTGAGAAGGTGAAGAACGTAAATATTTACCGCATGGGTTTTGGTTTTCCTAAAGTTGACGGGTTTATCCTTGCACTCTTTGGTCACTTTTGTGCCTACAAACTCATGAAGAAACACTCATACGATTTAATTTGGTCTATCATGGCGAGCTATGGTGCCTTTGCTGCAGTTCGTGTGAAAAAGAAAATGAAACTACCTTTTCTTCTCACGCTCCAAGAGGGGGATGCATTTGAATACATTTATAATCGCGTAAAGTACGTCCGAAAATCTTTCAATGAAATTTTTCGTATTGCTGATGGCATTCAGGCAATTTCACACTATCTCCTCAGGTGGGGGAAGGAAATGGGGTATGCAGGAACACATGGGAAAGTAATTCCAAATGGAGTTGCTATCGATGCGTTTACACAGACGTTTCCAGTGGATACGCTCAATCAAAAGCGTGCGTCATTTGGTTTTCCGAGTAATGCAACTATTCTCATCACGAGTTCACGTCTCGAAAAAAAGAACGGAATCAAAGATGTTATCAATGCACTTTCAAAATTATCGCCTGAAGTATGTTTTGTGGTCTGTGGAAGCGGTTCTCTTGAGGCTTCAGTTAAGGCACAGGTCGCTGCGCTTGGTCTCATGAACCGGGTAAAGTTCATGGGGTTTGTTGATCCGGGTGAACTTCCACTTTTAATGAAATCATGTGATATTTTCATTCGACCTTCGCTTACTGAAGGATTGGGGAATGCATTTCTTGAAGGAATGGCTGCTCGAATGATTGTTGTTGGAACACCTGCAGGGGGAATTCCTGATTTTCTCACCGATGGGGAAACAGGGTTTATGGTAGGTATTGAGGATCCTGAGAGTATTGCTCGTACAGTAAAAAAGATTCAGTCACTCGACACTGATACAAAAGAAAAAATTCTTAATCGTGCGGAGGAGATGGTTCGTACACGCTACGATTGGAATGTTGTAACCAAAGACGTGGAGGTAATTTTTAGCGAGCTTGTAGCATGAGTACGGCAATCATTCTCGATGGACAGCTTAAAAGTGCACTTACTGCAGTGCGTTCTTTGGGTATGGCCGGAATTACGGTTTCTGTCGGTGCAGAACGACAGAGTGCAATGAGCCTTCATTCCAAGTACACGAGTACAGGATTTACCTACCCATCGCCATATACCAATGTCGATGGTTTTCTTGCAGCAGTGAAAGCCGAAGCATTGCGCTTAGGGGAGAAGCCGGTCGTATATGCATTTAGCGATGTGACCTATCTTGCGCTCTTTTTGAAACAGGAAGAGCTGAATGACATCATGACGCTGGTCTTTCCACAGTCACAGTCTGTAGAAATGGCATTTGATAAAGCGGCGACCTATTCACTTGCACGTGTCTCAGGGATACCGACAATTACGACATACACACCAGAACTTCGTGAGGAAGTTGAGTACCTTGCTTCAACGCTCATCTATCCCGTTGTCATAAAGGCACGACGGAGTGTGACATGGAAGGGTGGAGTCGGCACCTTCGGAAGCGCGTCGTTTGTGCATTCTTCAAATAAACTTGTAGAGAAATTTTTTGAGCATAAGACAATACTGGGTGAAGCACCACTCATCCAAGATTTCATAGAAGGAGAGGAATACGGGGTTGAGATGATTGCACACGAAGGCAAAATCATTGCATCGCTCACACATCATCGACTTCGTTCACTTTCCCCAACAGGAGGTGCTTCTGTACTTAAAGAGTCAGTAGGGAGTGGTGAACTTTTTGACACGCTCGGGGGATATGCAGAAATTCTCGTGTCAAAACTCAAGTGGTCTGGTCCCATCATGGTTGAATTTAAAGTTGATAGTGACACACGAGAGGCAAAGCTCATGGAAATAAATGGTCGGTTTTGGGGCTCGCTTCCACTCAGTGTGAGGGCAGGGGTTGATATGCCATATCTCTACTACGCACTCGCTACAGGCGCGCCATTGCCCGAGAGGATCGTGCGTGCACGAGAGGGTGTGGTGACAAGGCACTTTCTCGGAGACCTGGTGCACCTCTTTCGTGCGCTCTTTAAAAGAGACAAAATGCGCACATACTTATATCCTCGTAGGACCAAGGCGCTCAAGGATTTCTTCTTTCTTCCCAAAGGTACCAAAAGTGATGTATGGTCGCTTACGGATCCAAAACCCGCTATGATGGAAATCATTGATGCAATAAAATCAGTATGAATGTAAAGGCAATCCTACACACCCATTCAACATACTCGTATGATGCGAAGCTTTCTTTGAGTGAACTCAAGGCACTCCTTCAGCAAAATGGAGTGAATGTTGCATGTATGACGGAGCACACTGACGAACTCACCGTAGAGCGTGCCCAGGCGTTTGTAGAGGAGTGTGAGGCACTTTCAGATGAGTCATTCCTATTTATCCCGGGGTTTGAAGTACCGTATAAACATGCACATGTGCTCATGATTGGGATGCGAGAATTTTTTGGGAACTACGCACCAACAATTGAGGCACTCACCGAGTGGACACAAAAAGCCTCCTTTGTAGTGCTCGCACATCCAGTACGAAATCACTTTGAAGTTGATGATGGGCTACTTCGGGAAATAGATGCACTCGAGGTTTGGAATCAACAGTATGATGGAAAGCGAGTACCACGAAGTCACTCACTTTCACTTCTTTCCGAGCTTCGCGAACGAAAGCCGACACTCCTTGCGACAGGGGGAGTTGATCTACATCGCAAAGAACACCAAGGAGCACCGCTCATCACCTTTTCTGTTGAGCGACTCTCTGAGAGCGTGGTTCTCGAGAAACTTATCACTGGTGCATATACGGTGAGCTCAGCTCAGACATCATTTTTTGGTACACTTCCCGACATTACTGCACTTACCAGAGCTCATCGTACTGAAAGTTTTATTTCAGTGTCTGTCATCGTCATGGGAAAATTTGTGAATAGAATGTTGGCAGGAGTAGGTATTTCGCTCCCGAAAGGACTCAAGCAGGTGATACGTCGACGAATCTAAGATCAAAATTTTCTCATTATAATTCAAGTAATGAGTTCGTTCGTCATCACAAAGTTCCAAAGCAATGGGATTGCTTTGGAAAAGGTTGTCGATATTTCGTAAGAATTATCATACAACCTGAACAGCGACCGTAAGTCGTAAGGAAAGCACTATGGGTCTATCTTTTTTCTGTGCTTGAAAAAAGATAGACAGACCAGAAGTTATAATCGCTACGCTTATTAACTTCTAGGCCACAGACTCAGGAAATATAGTCGTTGCACTCCTTATTTCCTGGCCACGTCGACAACTCTAATCACGGAGAGCGATATCGGCGAGTTCTTTCATTGAAACGCTTGTAAATCCATATTGCTTTTTAAGGAGCATAAAGTGACTTAATATCTCTTCGAGATTTTTAAAATTTTCCTCCTGGTTAACTCCAAAATTATGTGGGTGCCACCAGAGGTGGAACACCTCACCATTTTTTGCTGCATGAGTCATGCTTCTTTTGATTCGACGAAGTCTCAAAAATTCAAAAGTACTGAGCGTAATACTCCAGGGGCGCAGGAATCTGCTTGAGGGGATATCAATAGGCACCCCAGACTCTTTGGAAGGTACGGGATACGTATGGTACCCGGTGATGTTGAGATAATGATCGAGTAATCGCAAACCGCGAATGAAATAAGACTGCTCGCTATCTTTGCGCGGTCGGTAGAGGAAGTGATCTTCGTTACCTCGGAATGCAGTGATGCCATGTTGGGCACATACGAGAAGCGCAGCTCTCGTCGACTGGTTGCGCGGGAATACTATCGATGTTGGGGTAACTCCATATGTTTTTGCAATCTTGTGATGTGCTTCGAGGTCGGCGGCAAAAATTTCGGGAGAATTTGTGTGACCGTCGACACAGTAAAAGTGTGAGAACGTATGGTTGGCAATTTCTTGATGTGGCGTTGCAAGAATTTTTCTGACGAGCGACGTACCAAAATGATACGGATCTTCAATTTCATTTTCACCAATTTTTTTGGTTTCAATATATCGGTACGAAGATACATCCATGTCCTCGTATACGGGTCGTAGCTCGGGAGGAGGAATGAGCCCGATGAGTTCAGCTTTGCTACGAGTCATGAGCATGCCAACGGTCGCCCACGTAGCGTGGATACCTCCTTCCTCAAAAGCGGTAAGAAGGCGTGGAACCGCAGTAAGTTCACCGCGTACGTTTTCTCCATATTCGCTCAGGCTGTGCTTATCAAACATACCCCAGAAGAGCTCAAAATCGAGTGATATGACGAAGTATCCGGGTCCCCCCGAGGACCCTCTCTGCCTTCGGCATTCACCTTGTTTTTGGTCCATGATAACTAACTATAACGCATACCGCCCACAACGGGTAGAATTTCGTCCCTGGAGTTCTGTGGGGGTGGTATAGTGAAATCGCTCGAGACATTTCATTCTTTTCTTGAGTTTTAGTACCCATGAAATTGCTAATTGCGACAGGTCTGTATCCACCGGACATGGGTGGTCCAGCGACTTACTCAGTATTTCTTGAAAAACATCTTCCGCTACACGGAGTTGATTTTGTCGTGGTATCCTTTGGGACCGTGCGGAAATATCCAAAGCTTATACGACACCTTGCGTACACATTCTTACTCATTCGTCAGGGACGTTCCGCCGACATCATCTACGCACTCGATACGGTAAGTGTCGGCGTACCTGCAATGATTGCAAGTTGTATACTCCGCTCACCTCTCTTTCTACGCGTACCCGGGGATTATGCATGGGAACAGGGCCAGCAACGATTTGGCATTACTGAAACGCTCGATGAGTATCTCGTATCTAAGAAGCGCCCTTACAAAGTTCGATTGCTTGCATGGATCCAGTACCGAGTAGCGAAATGGGCCACTCGAATTATTGCACCAAGCGAATACATTAAACGTGTGGTAACCATGTGGGGCATTGATCCGATTAAAATCACCCGAGTATACAGTGAACTCAAAGTAATTGATGTCCCCGAGTCGAGAGAGTCACTTCGAGCACAATTTGGATACGATGGATTTATTATTGTGACGGCTGCGCGCCTCGTCCCGTGGAAAGGAGTACGAGTTCTTGTTGATGTTGTTGCGACCCTGCATAGAGAAGGACTTCCGGTATCCCTAGAAATTATTGGGGATGGGACGTCGCGCAGGGAACTTGAAGAGTATGTTGTTGAGATGGGTCTTACGTCACACGTTCATTTTCATGGAACGCTTTCTCGAGAAGTGTTGGGGAAACATATTAAGGCGAGCGATGCGTTTGTCCTTAATACTTCATATGAAGGACTCTCACACCAGCTTCTTGAAGTTATGCATATTGGTACACCAATCATTACGACTCCCGTCGGAGGCAATACAGAACTCATCATAGATAGAAAAGAGGGACTCCTTGTGCCTTTTAATGATAGTGAGGCATTCGTGCAGGCACTCAAGGAATTAATGCATAACGAAACACTTCGTGGACTGCTCTCTCTTGAGGCACAGAAGAAGGTCGCTCTATTTCATGAAGATAGAGTCGTTACAGAATTTGTAGCGCTGTTAAAATAAATGTATATGGATGCACTAACACTGAGTCTTGGAAGAAACATTTTAAAATCGGGTAGTCGCGAACGAACGCGGATGCAAAAGTATGCAGCGCATCTAAAAAGTCTTCATATCATTGTGCTCACGAGAAAGGAGCATGGGTACACCACAGAGATTCATGAAGGTAATCTCCATGTGTATCCAACAAACTCTCGGGGAAGAATCATGATGCTCGTCGACGCCCTTATGATTGGAAGCGATATCGTGAAAAAGCAGGAGGGAATGCCACTTGTCATTTCCTCACAGGATCCATTTGAAATGGGACTCATAGCACTCGTACTTGCGCGCAAAAAGCACACGACACTCCACGTGCAACTACATGGTGATTATTTCGGCTCGCCATTCTGGCGAGGGAACTCTCCTGTACGAGTACTCCGTCTTCTCCTTGCTCGTTTCATCATGAAGCGGGCAGCAGGAATACGTGTGGTCTCGGAGCGTATCAAAAAATCCTTGTTAGCGCGCGGTGTAGATGAGAGGAGTATCACGGTACTACCGATTCGTCCTGAGCTCGAGACATTCTTGGGTACTCCATATGCAGGAGGAGCACATACTCCGTTTGTATTTTTGATTGCAAGTAGGTTTTCACCTGAGAAAAATATACCGCTCATGATTCGAGCTTTCGCACGTATCGCTCGAGAACATCAAAATATTCATTTGCGTATTGTCGGCCGCGGCGAGGGAGAAAAGAAAATCTCGTCCCTCGTCAGGGCGCTTGGGATAGTGGAGAGGGTAACCTTCATCCCATGGACGGAAGCACTAGAAGTTGAAATGCAGCAAGCTGACGTATTTCTTCTCAGCTCTGATCATGAAGCCTATGGACTTACCCTTGTTGAAGCACTGGCTGCAGGGCTTCCCATTATTACGACGGATGTTGGATGTGTTGGAGAAGTAATACAGGATGAGGTACATGGAATTGTGGTACCTGTACGTGATGAGACTGCGTTCACAAGCGCTATGGAGCGAATGGTTACCGATTCTGATTTTAGAATGGCATGCAGTAAAGCGGGTAAAGAGACAGCAAAGAGGCTTGCTTCTGTTTCACAAGAAGCATATGCGCGAGCGTGGGTAGCATCGCTTTCACATTCTTCAAACACGGTATAATGATTGCGTGTCCCGCAAAGATCTTTTAAAAAACTTACCGCCTATTGATCCGTCAGCAAGCGCAACTGAGGCGCTTAACATGATTCTCGCCAACCAGCCGAAGAATATTCGACCGCCATTTCACAGCACTGAGGAAGTTGAAGGAGAGTTAACTCCCGATGCTATTGCCACACCAGAAGTTGTTCCCCCAGAAGTTACTCGTGTCGATGTACGGAAGGCACTTCGTGGCGGGTCGGTGCTTGAGCGAACCTCTGATCGTACGCTCCTTCGACTGCTCA
This sequence comes from uncultured Candidatus Saccharibacteria bacterium, assembly GCA_964502345.1. GTDB lineage: Bacteria > Patescibacteriota > Minisyncoccia > Phycocordibacterales > UBA918 > Damh-18. Next base: position 10,280 of record CAZCWH010000005.1, read on the forward strand.
TTCTTACGCGTGATACAACCATTTTAAAAACTGACAGTCTCGCCCAACACCGACTTCTTGAACTCTCACAGTTGTTTGCAGAAATTCATATTATTTTACTTTCAGAACGAGGGGAGGGAGCACGGACGACGGTTCGCCTTGGAAACAATATGTGGATTTATCCAACGAGCTCTCGTTATTGGTGGCAGACTGGATTTGATGCGTACCGTATCGCAAAGGAACAGCTCACCTTTGCACAAGGTTTCCGAGCGGATTTGATTATTGCAGAGGATCCATTTGAGTCGGGTGTGGCTGCATATTTCATTGCAGAAAAATATTCGCGACCATTCCAGGTTCATGTGTACGATGATTTTTACGATCTTGCATTTAAGCAGGCAGATGAAAATAATTCATATCGCGTCCTTATGGCGAAGTTTGTTCTTCGTCATGTTGACTGCGTCCGTACAAAGACTGAATCACTCAGAGATCGAATTATAGAAAAGTACCACGACCTAGAGAATCTCACTGAGGTGTTACCCATGTACCACAATCTGAGTGCGTGGAGAGATTTCATTCCCACATTTGATCTCCGTGTACGCTATCCGCAGTTTAATTTCATCATGCTTCATATCTCTGCTATGACTGCGC
>CAZCWH010000005.1:10916-26257 GCA_964502345.1 uncultured Candidatus Saccharibacteria bacterium
GTCACATACTGATCATGTCATCAATGGCTGTCTCCATATACTGAAGCAATACCCAACGGTCGGGCTTGTAATAGTGGGGAATGGACCATACCGTGCGGTATATGAAAAGCACTGCATTGCCATGGGGGTACAGAATCAAGTTGTCTTTGAGCCAATGCCAACGGAGGTAGTCTCGAATATGAAGTCTGCAAACATTCTCATACACCTCTCCGAAGATCCTGCTGAAGAAGACATTATATTGCAAGCAGCCGCTGCAAAGCTCCCGATGATTGCGGGTGCACTCGGGATTGCAGGGGAGTTATTCCTTGATGGTGAGTCAGCATTTATTTGTACCAACAATGATTCAATCTGTGTGAGTGAAAAAGTTAATAGTTTTCTTAACAAGAACCTTCTTCGTGCTGAGTTTGGACTCAATGCTCAAGAGATAGTCTTTGAGCGAATAGAGCAAGATTTTGGGGCGTATCTCACTGCCTACGAACAGAGCATACAACGTTGTCTCGTGGGGAGAAGTTAAATATTTTGTATACTATTTTACCGAGGTGGAACATGGTATAACGCACACATGAATTTGCTTGTCACGACGCAAATGGTTGACCGGGAAGACCCAATATTGGGGTTTTTTCATGGGTGGCTTGTGGCACTCTCGCCTCACTTTTCACATATCCATGTCATTTGCCTCAAAGAGGGGACGCACGCACTCCCAGAGAATATAACGGTCCACTCGCTGGGCAAAGAGCACGGTGAAAACAGATTTTTGTATGTCCTACGGTTTTTTAGGTACGTTTGGCAACTCAGAAATGAATATGATGCAGTGTATTCTCACATGAACCCCCACTACATTGTCCTTGCAGGTTTGTTTTGGAAGTGGCGAGGTGTACGGATGTATCTTTGGAGAAATCATGCACTCATGAATATTAAGACACGCGTTGCTGCATGGTTTTCGGAGCGTGTGTTCTATACTTCGCCATATGCATGCACACGAACATTTGCCCATTCTGTGCAGATGCCTGTGGGTATCGACACGAATATTTTTCACCCAGAGCAAAATATCATCCCAGAGGAACGCTCAGTCCTTTTTCTCGGACGTCTTTCGGGAGTAAAGCGCCCAGAGTTATTTGTCGAGGCAACGACTCTCCTTGCTGACTTCAGTGTACATATCTACGGCGATGAACCCGGAGGTTCAACGTCATATCGTAGAGCGCTTGAAGAGCGTGCGGGAGGGAGAATTACTTTTCACCCATCAGTTCCAAATTATGAGACACCCAAGATATACCGTGCCTTTGAAATATATGTAAACCTAACCCCTGAAGGCAGTATGGATAAGACCGTACTTGAAGCAGCTGCATGTGGGACACTCATCCTCGTGTCGAACAAGTCATTTGAAGGATTCGTGCCTCAAGAGTGTATGCTCACCAGTGACTCGAAAGAGGCTGTTGCAGCGGGTATTCAAAAACTCGCAAGAATGAGTCGTGAGCAAAAAAATGAAATTCGCATACAATTAGTGCAAATGGTGATGGAGAAACATTCACTCGAGGCGTTAGTAACCAAGCTCGTTAAGTATATTTCAGCATGACAACAGGTATAGACTTCATCGGGGTAGGCGCACAAAAATCAGGAACCTCGTGGGCGTATACGTGCCTCTACGAACATCCTGAGGTGTGTGCTCCAGTGAAGGAGATACACTTCTTTAGTCGACCACGATGGAGTGAAGGAAAAGAATGGTACGAGTCACACTTCAGGAAGTGCAAAGAAGGGGAACTTGCGGGAGAGTTTTCAACTTCGTACTTATATTCAAAAGAAGCTCCTCTGCGCATTCATGCTCTGTATCCAAACGTGAAGCTAATTGCCATACTTCGCAATCCTGTAACTCGTGCATACTCGCAGTATAGAAATGCGATTAAGGCGGGTGAGATATCTGAATCAGTACGTTTTGAAGAATTTAGCAAAACTGAAGAAAGTGTATTTGCACAAGGTCTATATGCAGAGCAACTTGAGCGCTATCTAAAACTCTTTCCTCGTGAACAGATACTCATCCTCATATACGAAGATATTAGGAAAGATCCAGTGAAGTTTATGGAACGTATTTACGGCTTCTTAGGAATTGATACGACGTATGTTGCAAGTATGGTGTACGACGAAATCAATGTTGCACGTACGCCGAAGCTTGTGCCAATTGATCGGATAATGCACCACACTGCAGAATTTTTGCGCAAGGTCGGATTTGATACGTTTGTGCACCTTATACGAAAGACAGGACTCCCCGACATGGTCCGTTCACTGAATACTAAAGAAGGGAAACCGAAAGGAGAAGCAGAGCCTTACGATCATGCTGTACTCGCGAAATATTTTGTCGAGGATGTTAAAAAACTCAGTCAACTTATTGGGAGAAACATGAATACTGAGTGGAATATCACATAAATAGCATATGGACTCCGTACGTATTAAACACAGTATTCGCAACACACTCATCATGCTCCTTGGAGCTATGGGCCTTGTGTGGCTGTACGGTAGCTTGCAGAGGCGATCAGGCCCGCTTGTTCGCATTGTCGTCTTTCATGATGTTCCTGATCGGATGTGGTTCGAGTCTATGATTAAGGCGTTGTCCCAGTCATACAATGTCATCTCACCGCACGACTTCCACGCCGGCAAACTAGACGCAACCCAAATCAATGTACTTGTCACGTTTGATGATGGATATGCATCGTGGCAGACGATTGCGCTTCCGGTGCTCACAACATACAACGTTACGGGACTATTCTTTATAAACTCAGGGCTCGTTGATGTAGCTGAGGAAAAAGGAGCATCAGCAATGTTCATGAAAGAACAGCTCCTCATTTCACCCAAGGAGGCTATTTCATGGGGTGGGGTGAGAGCGCTTATGGAAGCCGGCCACTCCATTGGTGGTCACGCGCACTCACATGCTAATCTCGCAACACTCAGTGGGGAAGAGCTCAGGCATGAGATTATGGAAGACAAAAAAATCATTGAAGAGAGGATAGGCCTCCGACTTAAAGATTTTGCATATCCCTTCGGTACACGAGCACATGTAAACAAAGAAGTAGTAGAAGCAATACAAAATGTAGGGTATACCTACGCGTACACGGCAGTGAGCCGATTTGCCACTTGCGAAGAAACTTTTACCATCCCAAGGATGTGTATAGAGTCAGGTCAGTCCGCTCTGGCACTCCGTAGGTGGGTCCGTGGGGGATATGACCTGTTTGATATGCTCAAAAATATATGTGCGCGATAAATGGTATTACAAAAGACGACCCGAGTCTTGTTGAGCGCATGAATCAAGCGACGCTCCATCGGGGTCCTGATGGTTCGCGAGTACTCGTGGAAGATGGCATTACTCTTGGACACAATCGTCTCGCGATTATTGACCTCTCAGACGCAGCTCTTCAACCAATGCAGAGTGGAAGTGGGAGGTACAGTATTGTCTTCAATGGGGAAATTTATAATTATCGTGAGCTACGTGCGGAGCTTGAGGGGATGTACCTTTTTAAAACTCAAAGCGACACGGAAGTACTCCTTGCCGCATTCGAACACTGGGGAGAAGGCATGCTTTCTCGCCTGCGTGGGATTTTTGCATTCGGTATTTGGGATCAAAAGAAAAAATCACTTCTTCTCGTACGTGACCATATGGGCGTTAAGCCACTCTATTACACTATTGAAAAAGGAGTACTCGCATTTTCCTCAGAAATCCCGGCGCTCCTTCAGGGTACCCGTGAGACCGTACTCAATGAGACGAGTCTCGGTTTTTATTTAGGGATGGAGTACGTACCAGGGCCCGAGACACTGGTATCAGGAGTAACCAAATTACAACCGGGGCACCTCCTCGTCTTTGAGAATGGTGTCGGCACGATTCGTTCGTACCTCGACCCAATTCCAAAGAAAGCTCCAGTAACGGATGCACAGGTGTATACCACGATCGACGAGGCAGTGAAGCGACAAATGGTTTCTGACCGACCGATTGGTGCATATCTTTCGGGTGGTTTCGATTCGAGTATCGTCGTTCACCATATGGCGAAGTACACCGATCATACAAAGACGTACTCGGTCGACTTCGAGCCCGTAAAAGGGGAGGAGGAGGAAAGTACAAAGTTTAATGCTGATGCGCGCCTTGCACGACTCACGTCAAACTTCTATGGTACCGAGCATAAAACACTCACGATTACACTTGAAGATGTGCGGAACAATCTTGAAAACGTACTCGCCTCGGTGAGTGAGCCAGTTGCAAACTCAACTGCGGTAACCCAATTTCTTTTGAGTGATTTTGTACGCAAAGACGGCGTTGTGGTTGCCTTGGGAGGGGACGGTGGAGATGAGCTCTTTGGCGGTTACACACGACACCGCATAGCTATGGCGGCATACATGTATCAGCAATTCCCGCATTTCATGCAAACGTTAGGTGGGAAGATCAGTCCACGCATCGGGAAACTCATGACTCCATTTGGGACAGCGCTTCATAGGACACTCATGGTGAAAGACGAGAAAAAGATACGCCCGTTTCTCTCACGCGATTTTAGCATCAATCAGAATGTCACACGGTATTTTGATGCGCTCTACGATGATCCGCAGTTTACCGGCATGCACCCACTCGACATCTTCATGAATGTTGATCGCCGTACGTGGCTCGCAGATGAATGTTTCGTCCGTTCTGATTACGCTTCTATGGCACATGGTCTTGAACTTCGTGTGCCATTTGTGGATATCGATGTGGTTGCGCTCGCCGATAGGATGTCAATTTGGAAAAAGGTCCTTCCGCATGAGGGGAAGCGGGTCATTCGTGAGGTCTACAAAAAGTATCTTCCGCCACATCTCTACCATGAGCCCAAGCGCGGATGGCTTTCACCCGCGGCAAAATGGTTTCGTGACCCAGAGATCAATGCACTCGCAAAAAATGTGTTTTCATCGAGCTACTACAGCGGTCTTGACTCAGTCTTTAATTGGAATGAAGTCCAAAAATTATTTGATGGACATGTCGAGAAAAGAGGGTATTATCTGTATCCACTATGGAATATCATGGCGCTACAGATATGGGCGAGGAAACATAGGGTTATCAGTCAGGAGCGTTAATACGGTATGAAAATCGGTGAAAAAGTACAGTGTACTTTTGCAAGACTTATTGTGGGATTTTATGAGGAACACGAAATAAAATACCCAATAAGTGGACAGCCTCTGTAAGAGGTTATTGGATTCTCAAAAAATATTAAAAATACTGCAATATGAAAATCGGATTTATTGGACAAGGGTTCGTAGGTAAAAATATTGCTGACGATTTTGAGCGTAGAGGGTATGCCGTAGTTCGATATGCCCTTGAGCCTGAGCATGCCCTCAATCGACGTTTTCTTGCAGAGTGCGATGTTGTTTTCATAGCAGTACCAACCCCGACTACTCCGGAAGGGTTTGATTACAGTATTGTTGAAGAAGCCATTAAAAATGTGGGCAATGGAAAAATCGCGGTCATAAAATCGACACTTCTTCCAGGTACGACAAAAAAACTCCAAGACGCACACAAAGATAAGGTGGTACTTTTTTCTCCAGAATTTCTCTGCGAAGCAACCGCAGCCTATGACGCAGCTCATCCCATGTTTAATATTATCGGTATGGCGTACGATTCAGCAGGGCATCGTAAAGCAGGGGAAATGGTGAATCGTATTCTTCCACAGAGTGATCACAACTTTATTGTTCGTGCACAAGCCGCTGAATTTTTTAAGTACGCCCACAACATCCACGGATATACAAGAGTTATTCTCTCGAATGTACTCTACGATTTAGCGAGTGAGATTAACGTCGACTGGGCGGATGTGAAGCTCATCATGGATAATGACCCAATGATGTCGCCCTACTACAACGCTCCGGTACATAAAGGAGGAAGAGGTGCTGGGGGAAATTGCTTTGTAAAAGACATGGCTGCATTTTCGCGTCTATTTGCTGAACTTCGGCCGAATGATGTCTTAGGTAAGGAAGTACTAAGAACGTTAGAGAAGAAAAATCTTGAACTGCTTAAGGCGACAGGGAAGAGTCAGGATTTGGTGAAGGGTGTGTATGGGGAAGCAGTGTAGACTTAAGAATATATGAGCGATTCGTTTAAGTTACTCTATGTGGTAAATGCGCGCATTCCAAATGAGCGTGCACATGGGATTCAGATTGTGAATACCTGCGAAGGGCTTGGTAAAGCAGGTATTGATCTTACGCTCGTCTCGCCTACATTTGCTGGTGAGAAAACACCACTCACGACTCACTATGGTATTACTCAGGCATTCAGACATAGAAAGATTCTGGCACTTGATGTTCCAGGTCTTCCGTTTCGGTATTTCCTTCGAAATTTTTCTTTCTTTGCGTCGGTCATACTCTACATACTGGTCGCTTTCGTTCAATCTCTCTTCACTCAAAAAAGACTTGTCGTGTACGTGCGCGGTGAGGTAATCCTTGCACTCATTCCACTCACGTACCTCCTACCAATTTTTTTTGAGACACATCAGATTAGAAATTATGAACGCCTGTATCGTCTGGCACTCGAACGTGTGAGAGGAATCATTGTGGTCACCGAAAGCCTTAAACAGAAGTTCATAGCGGAGTACCATATACAGGCGGATACAATACTCGTCGCACGTGATTCGGTTGATATTGAAAAATTTCAGACTGCAAAACGGAACGCAGACATATGGTCAGCGTACAACATTCCTCCTGGCAAAAAGATAGCACTCTATTCGGGAACCTTATCGGATGAAAAAGGTGTATGTACACTTGCCGAGGCGGGGAACTATGTGGGTGAGAATACTCACATTGTTTTCCTTGGGGGAACAGAGGCACAGGTCATGTCGTTCACCGAGAGATATGGTCACCTTGAGAACATCTCCATTATTGGACGTGTAAACTATACATTAGTTCCTCAGTATGTACGTTCTGCTGACGTCCTCATCCTTCCTGATTTGGCGGAGTACACCTATAGCAATCTCTATACCTCGCCGATGAAGCTTTTTGAATACATGGCGACAGGCAATCCGATCGTGGCTTCGAGGGTACCCTCACTTCTTGAAGTTCTTGATGAAACTACGGCAGTGTTTTTTGAAGCAGGAAACGCCAAGTCGCTTGGAGCGGCAATCCAATCGTTGCTTGGAGACAGCGCTCGGGCGGAGCAATTAGGGAAATGTGCGCAAAGTGCAGTAACTGAATTCACGTGGGAGAAGCGTGCACAGGCTATTAAAAGCCATATTCAGACGCGTCTCGGGTGAAACTTATTTTCTCACAGTAAGGTATTATAAACGACATGCAAGGCGAAAAAACACGTACGTACGCACAGGAGATATATACCGTGAGTGGAATGACACAGGATAATATCTTTACTCAAGGTGAGCGTGTACTTCATATTGGTCCTGGAAAAAAGACCCTCAAGGGCGCTGTGACGATTGATATTCTTTCGCTTCCCGGAGTCGATATTGTGCATGATTTAGACATCTTTCCGTGGCCGTTTAAGGATAGCGAATTCGATGTGATTTTTGCACACAGCGTGTTTGAACACCTCGATGATCAAATCAGAGTGATGGAAGAGATGTGGAGGATTCTAAAGCCACAAGGTCGCATTATAATCACGGTACCGCATTTCAGATCTACTGATGCATTTACCGATTCAACACATCGACATTTTTTCACCACACAGTCACTCGATTACTTCATAGAGGGCAAACGGTTGTCGCATTATCAATACACAACCAAAAAGTTTACCCAAAAAGGTTTCTGGTATGGGTGGCCTCAGCCATCACGAAATCCAATCGTGCGATTATTCAAGTGGTACATTGCGAAGTATCCAAAGTTTTACGACTCACATCTCTCACTTCTCTTCCCAATGAAAATTATTATCTGGGAGCTTGAAGTGATAAAGGAATAGTATGCGCGTTGGCATTGTGTTACATCCGTTTGGAAATTCTTCGAAGGGACTTGAGCAGTATGTTCTTGAAACGACACGGGCAATCCTCAGTGCTCCCACAGCTCTGGTTGAGTTCGTGGTGTTTGTAAAAGGGAAGCCAGATACGGGGGGATTACCATCGGGGACCACGGTGGTACAGCTCCCCGATACATTTTTTTGGAAGTGGTCACTTTTTTCATGGAGAGAAAGGATAGACACCTTCATATTTTTTACCGAAGCATCACCTATATTTCTATGGAAGAAAAGTATCATCGTGTTCCTCGATGCCGCATACTACTATTTTGGTGGGTCAACGTTTCTCGCTCATATAAAGAAGCACATGCTCGTGTTCTGGCGAAGATGCATGTTGCGAGCCTCGCAACATGTTGTGGCGATTTCAGAAGCTTCAAAACAAGATTTGGTTTCTAAGTTTCGAATACTGGGTGAACATGTCACCGTCATCTATCCCGGGTTTAAATCGCTTACTTCTTCTCACAATCAGCTAAGAACAGACACTGGGAATCCATATTTTTTATATGTAGGTCCAATCAAAGAGCGTAAAAATGTAGTAGCAATTATCGAAGCATTTGAACGCTTTAAAAATACGACAGGGCTTCCGCATGAGCTTCTCCTTGTCGGGAGGAAGACACAGGGGGTATATGAAGATAAGGTGAGTACACTCATCGCACAAAGCCCATACAAGGATTCAATCCATCACAAGTCGTCGGTTACTGATCATGAACTACAGAGTCTCTACACGCATGCAGAAGCCTTGGTATTTCCAAGTATTCTTGAAGGGTTCGGTCTCCCGATACTCGAAGCGCTGAGCCAAGGGTGTATGGTTATTACCTCAAGCACTACAAGTACCAAGGAAGTGGTAGGTGACGCCGGGCTTTTGGTTGACCCACAAAATATTGACGAGATAGCTAAGCAAATGGACCTCGTTGCACGTCGCGAGTATGATAGGGACGCTTTTATAGAAAAAGCAGCTCTTCAATGTGCAAAGTTTAGTTGGAGTAAATCAGGTCAGGAATGGGGTAAGGTATTGCACACTCATGCAGAAAAATAAGAAAATTTTATATATTGTGAATGACCTTTCCCAGACGAACGGTTGGAGTACCTATGCGTACAATATTATCGAGGAGGCGACAAAAAGTGGATATGATGTGCATGCCGCAGTCGAAAAGACCCACCCAATCTCTATCTTGGGAGTCACGCAATATCAGGTCCTTGCTTCACCACTTCGCTTGTTGTGGAACCCGATACGCATTCTGAGAGGATGGATAGAGCTTCGTAGGGTGATTTACGCTATCAAACCTGATGTCATTCACATCATTGTTGAACCGTATGCTCAGCTGTTTGCGATTCCATCGAACATATCGAGCATGCTCGTACTCACTATTCATGGCACGTATGCGACACTACCACTTTCGGTCCGGGCAGGGTTACGTCGCAGGATAAGCACGTATTTCTTTAGAAGAGCACTCAAGAAAATGGACACTGTGATTTGTGTGAGTAATGCAACAAAAGATAAGTTTCTCGACTTCAATAAGACCTGCAATCAAAAGGGTACGCTCGTTATCCATAACTCAGTCAGAATCCCTAATCGAGAAACAAAGGAGACCACACCAAAAGACACAAACACATATTCTATTATTACCATCGGGGCGGTTAAGAGGCGAAAAGGAATTCTGGATACAATCCAAATATTCTCAGACTGGGCTCGCCTGCGGCAAAAGAAAATCACCTACCACGTGGTTGGTTCTCTCGAGGAGGGTTCAGATTATGTGCGCACAGCGCGTGCCTTAGCAAAGGAGCTTCACTCTGAATATTTCTCAGTAGAGTTTCATGGTCAGGTGGAAGAGATGCAAAAGTGTACCTTACTTGAAACAGCGTCACTGTATGTCCACTTAGAGCGTGTGTCTCCTGAATACACTGAGGTTGAAGGTTTTGGGATTGGTATTATAGAAGCTGCTTCATATGGTTTACCTGCTCTTGTCGCGAAAGGAAGTGCAACAAGCGAAGCTGTGAAAGATAGAGTCTCTGGGTATGTAGTGGATCTGAATAGTAATGAGAGTATCTATGATAGGATAGACCAAATTTTAATTAAACACACAATTTCTGAATCAGACACACAGGAATGGGCAAAGGCCCATTCACCAGAGATTATCTTTCGAAAAATAAACGAAGTATATGCTATATCAAATTAGAGAAGCTATTAAAGGGATTTTCTCGTATCCGAAGCAACGTATAGATCCGCAGTCGTCAGATGATTACGATACTTACTGGAGAGAGAAAAGGGGGCATCACATAGGTGAGCTTTCTTCCTGGCAAAAGGCGAGAGCAGATATTATTTTAGACATACTCACGAAGGACAAAAACCAAAAGAGTCTTGGCGACATCGGTTGTGGCGACGGTTCGATCATGTCGTATTTGAAGCATAAGACCGATACCATTGTCCGTTGCGTCGGATACGATAGCTCGATGTTTGCATTAGAAAGAGCGCGTGAGTTTGGAATTGAGACGAATCTCCTCGACATTTCGAAGAAAGAAGCTCATGAAGATATTACTGCAGTTAGTTATTATCTGATGCTCGAAGTTCTAGAACACATTCCACACAGTGAAGAGCTCCTGCTCTCGGCACTCACTAAGGTTGAGAAAGGTATATTTTTCTCTTTCCCGAATACCGGCTACATTCGACATCGTGCCAGGCTATTATTTGGAAGATTTCCCGTACAGTGGCGTGTTTTTCCAAATGAGCATGTTCGCTTTTGGACCCTTACTGATCTACGGTGGTGGCTTAAAGCACTCAATATAACCAACTACGAAATTCATTGTTATAAAGGGGTACCTGGCTTAAATCGAATGCTTCCTGGGTTATTTGCTGCAGGATTTGTCGTATATGTTCCTAAACCATCTATGATTGCGTAGTTAATTTCTTTACCCATGAGTACCACTCCAAAACAAAAAGTAATACTCGTGACCGTTTTTCATAGTCTCGTCTCTAAGAATATTCTCAATACAGAGGCTCTCACCATACTCCGTGATTCAGGCAAATATAAAATTGTACTTCTTGTGCCCGATATCAAAAAAGCTTTTTTCGAACAGCACTACGGGCATGAAAATATTGTAGTGGAGGGCACCGACATGTTTTCCTTTGGAGGTCGGACTATGGAAGCACTCATGCACAACCTGAGTAAGCTTCTCATCGACACACACTATTTGCATTACAAACGAAGAGAGTTGCTTGATGCAGACAGGTCATTTTTTGGATGGGTACGATACTTCTGTCGAGAAATATTGGTAAAGCTTTTTTCAAGCATTACCGTGTTTCGTTCACTTTTTCGCTTTGTAGATACTCTCAGTTCACGCGCTGATGTTTTTTCAGATATTTTTTCTACATATAATCCAGACTTAGTATTTTCGACCGATCTCTTTGAACAGATGGGAGGTCAACTATTGCGTGAAGCCCGTAGCAGACATATACCGACAGTTGGTATGGTACGTTCTTGGGACAATTGTTTAAGTAAAGGGCTCCTTCGTGTAGCTCCCGATACCGCCATTGTGAACAATGAGGTTATCAGAGAGGAGCTCATACATATTCATGCTGTGAAGCCGGCTGATATTAAGATAGTTGGGCTACCACAATTTGATTCTTTTATTAGTAAACCAAAAGTAGACAGGGTAACATTTTTCTCTCAATATGGGCTTGATCCAGAGAAGAAACTTGTAATGTTTGCTCCTGGCGGGAATGTGCTTTCCGACACCGATGGTGATATTTGTAAAATTCTTGTTGATGCTCGTGATGAGGGTAGATTACCAAAGGACATTCAGTTTTTTGTGAGGAATCATCCGCAGCACCCTGCAGACCTCTCAAACTTTAAGGATGTTCGCGGTATGTTCATTCAGTCTCCTGGCGAGGTCCTCGATACACGAACGCATAAGGAGACCGAGCTTACACCCGATGATCAGGACTTTCTTAGAAATATCTTGGCACACACGGATATCCTCATTTGGGTGGCAACATCACTATGTCTCGATGCTTTGGTATACGACACTCCCGAAGTAGTAGTGAATTTTGATGGGTATAAAGAAAAGGATTACTATCATAGTGTAAAGCGCTATCACAACGAAGATCACATGAAAAAAATGTTTGCGCTTAAACCTTTTCGGGTCGCCAGTTCGCCTGAAGAACTTATAACTTATCTAAATATGTATCTTGGAGATTCAACGGTTGACGCAGAAGGCAGGGAAGCGGTACGAAAACAGCAACTATTCACTATGGATGGTAAAGCTGGGAAGCGTATCGCAGAGATACTCGAGAGCAGGTTAGTTTAAGTAAGTCGGTGACGCTTAAACTTATCTGACGCGATATGCCAATCTTCCTCACTATTAATATCTGCATCGTATATATCATCCATTAGGTAGAGCTCCACTTTATCTCCATAGAGATTTGAAGGTGATTCGTAGAGATTCTTTGGGTCAATCACATACACGATATCATTGCGTGAATAGCATGGTGGGAGGTCTTGGCTCCGTGCAATGATATTTTTTAAGGGCGTATCATTAAAAAATCGGACACCCTGGTTGTCCTTTTTTAAAATCCAATGCGGGTTTCTGTTTCCAAGTGTTTGGTGTACCGCGACGACTGAGGTGGCTCCCGAGTCCCTATAGAGTTCAATCGCTTCGTCTAAATGTTTTGAACTACGCAATGGGTTGGTTGCCATAAGGAGCACAATTGCATCGATTTCAACACCAGTCTTTCGCATTTCCTCGAGCGCGTGAATAAGCACTGGCTCAATCTTTGTTGTGTCTTGCGCTAATTCTTCTGGTCGTATGAATGGAACATCCGCTCCATGGAGTCGTGCAAGCGTTGCTATTTCCTCATCATTTGTGGAGACAATCGTCTTGGTTATATGCTCCGAACCATTTGCAGCTTCAATTGCCCATGCTATGAGTGGTTTTCCGTGGAAGTCACGTATATTTTTGTTGGCAACACGTTTTGATCCGCTTCGTGCGGGAATAACAGCAAGTACGTTCATGATGGTATATAATGGCTTTTCAAAGCAATAAATGCAAATGGTATGAATATTGAGCACTGGGAAATGGATGTGGAATTAAAGAATGAGCTTGAATCTCATTATAAAACTTCATTTTCCCTTTCTCTTGCGAGTAAGTCGCCAATGGATATTGCCAGAGCACTCACATTTGACGGTCTCGCTGATTCTGTAACGGAAAACGACTTAGTAAAGTTGCTTAGTGTGCTCGACTCTCGATTTTTGAATGGAGGAATACAAGGTGTCGGTCTCGAGGTCGGTTCGGGTCCGGGGACGTTTGTCGCTGCATTCGCAAACCTCCCAAAGGTTACTCATGTGTATGGTGTAGAGGCGTGTGAGGCAATCGTGACAGAACTCATGACGAAAGTCGTCACCCATATTGCTGGCTCAAATGAGCATAAGGTTGTTGGAGCGGTCGCTGACTTTAACCATTTGGAATTACCTGATGCGTCCGTCGACTTTATATTTGATTTCTTTTCACTCCACCATTCCACCACACCGACCGTGACACTCACTGAGCTATCAAGAGTACTGAAACCAGGAGGAGTCATTTTTTGTATGGATAAAGCACGTGCAGATAGAATGAGTGAAGCAGACCTTGAGGCACTTCTCGATATTGAGTATTCCAAAGAAGCAAAAATGGCGATGGGGGTTCCATCGGAGACACGTCATACCCGTAGGATGAATGGCGAGAATGAATATCGCCTCAGTGATTGGAAGAAATATTTTACTGAAGCTGGCTTTACAGAATTTGAACATTACAATGTGGCTAAGATCGGAAAAAAAGCGTCCATTCGACCGATTAAGCTCTTTTTGGCAATGTTACCTATCAAGTTACAAACATTTGTCTCAGGGTATGTTTCAAAAAAGGTGACCAATAACCTGGAGCCGAGTAATCGTATTTTTACAAATATATTCCCTCAATACCCCCGCGAGTTTTCACTGATGATTGCACGTAAGAAATAGGAGTGGAGAAATGTAATTATTTGAGTATACTTTTCTTGTGAACTACATACGGAAAATAGCGCGATGGGCAGGTATCATTTTTCGATGCTTAAAGTTCGGGTATATACCAGGAAATAATAGTATTTCGTTACACGCGAGTATTTCTAAAGGTCTCAAGCTCACGTTGGGGAGGGGTGCTCGCATTCGAGAGTATGTGCAGCTTCAGGGTGGAGGTAGTGGCGTTGTTACTATCGGTGAGAATTCAAACGTTGGGCCATTTGTAATGCTCGAGGCTCAACCAGGTGGCTCGATTACCATTGGTTCGGGTTGTGGCATAAATGCTTTCTGTGTCATCTATGGGGGTGGAGGAGTAACGATTGGCGACAATACACGTATTGCATGTCACGTGGTTATTGTAGCGAATAATCATAATATCGATGATGTTTCAAAAAACATCCGAGACCAAGGGTTTACTGCAGAGGGCATCCGTGTTGGTAGTGACGTCTGGATTGGAGCTGGCGCGCGTATTCTCGACGGTGTACATATTGGCGATCATGCGGTGATTGGAGCCGGAGCAGTGGTGACAAAAGATATTCCTGAGTACGCAGTTGCCGTTGGAGTTCCGGCTCGAGTACTTCGACTTCGCGGAGAGGAGAAAAAAATATAGAGCGTATGGACACTACACGCTATAAAAAAATGTACCAGGAATCACTCGAGAGCCCCGATAGTTTTTGGGCAACACAAGCTAAATTATTTGTTACCTGGGAGAGGATGTGGGAGAAAGTTACTTCGGGTGATTTCACGAGTGGAGAGCAGAAATGGTTTGAAGGTGCACGCCTCAATGTGAGCTATAACTGCATCGATAGGCATGTGGAAGGTGGGTACGGGGAACAGATTGCATATCATTGGGAAGGAAACAATGGTGAGTCGCGATCAATTTCTTATGCAGAACTTCTTACGCATGTTTCAAAACTTGCAAACGTTTTAAAAGAGCGCGGTGTCAAAAAAGGAGATCGTGTGTGCATATATATGCCGATGATTCCTGAAGCAATCTACGCAATGCTTGCGTGTACACGAATTGGGGCTGTGCACACGGTTGTGTTTGCAGGTTTTTCTTCAGAAGCTCTTCTGTCTCGTATAGAGGACGCTGAGTGCAGTGTGATTATTACTGCAGACGAGGGGAGGCGTGGTGATAAGGTAATTCCGCTCTATGCACGCGTTGAGGAAATTATTCCACTATGTACCTCCGTGCACACCGTGCTTGTCGTGCAGACGGCCGAGGAGCCTCTTGTTGCGAGTACTGTTGCGATTGATTATCACTCTGCGACCCGAGACGCGAATGAGTACTGCGAACCAGAGTCGATGGACGCTGAAGACGCGCTCTTCATCCTCTACACATCGGGTTCGACTGGCAAGCCGAAAGGGGT
>CAZCWH010000006.1:0-26018 GCA_964502345.1 uncultured Candidatus Saccharibacteria bacterium
ATGAAGTGAGCTTAGTAACTTGTGGTGACAAGGTTGGGTGTCCGAGGCGGAGCGATGTGAGTTTACGAACCAGCGAGCCGGGACCGCAAGTACTTAGCGAATGAAGTGAGCTTAGTAACTTGTGGTGACAAGGTTGGGTGTCCGAGGCGGAGCGAGCATGTAAAAAGCCGACGTGAATCAATGTCGGCTTCGGTTGGTCACTGCTGACAAGCTTTTCGTCAGCTCCCCTTGATCGGTAGCGCAGGCTTGGATCACGCTCCTTTCTTGTTGAAACTATTTGCACAATAATCCCAAACTCATTTTTGGTCAAGGAATTGGACTGTTTATAAAAAATGAAAAAGGGCCGGACACTTCTGTTGTGTGTCCAGCCCCGGCAGCTACTCGCCGTCCTTAACGGCGCGCTGAATATCTGTTGTCATTGAGAACGTCTCCTATGAAACAGGGGTCGGCACGCGATGCGCGCACCGACCCCTTTACTGCGTGTTGAAAAACCTGTTGCGTCTAGGTCATGCTATCGCTTTGGGCGACAAGATACCTAGAGACGCGGCCCTAGCAGCCCAGCTAGGCGCCGACGCCGGCGGCCGAGATGTGGATCACCATTTCCGTATGCCCGGATTTCCGGGAAACCTGCTTCGCGCAGGGCGGGGAATGGACCGACATGAGGAACCTCCTCTCATCTGGCGAGCCCGTTTCGAGTGGGGCTCAAGTTGAAGAACGTCGCGTGCTAGTGTTTGGGCGTGCCCATCTGCGGGGAATTCCTACTACCCCTCTAGCACCAATACTGTAGCATGCCCTAGGATATTGTCAAGCCCTCCAAAATGTATTGAAATAATGGCCTAAATGAATCGTTTTATAAAAATAGAGGCCGGATGCGCAGTACGCACCCGGCCCACTTAATGCTGTAACCTTTACCCGAAGGCGCCACCTTCCGCGGTGAGGCGGCGTGCAACCCTGTGCCCGATTGGCTTCGTTGTTGAGCTGATCCTCAGCCTTTTTGAGGTGTAGTTTGCATGCTGGAAGTCGACCCCAGCGATCTTGTCGCTCGAAGTCCGCAATTCCATGGAAGTTACCGGAACCGGCACGTCGCACGTCGGCTCATGCGAAGGCGAAATGTCCGCGTTCACAGGCAGAGCGGTGATCACAAGTGAAGCGAGTGCAAGGGCAATGAAGAGCCTACCTCGTATCATTCTTGCCTCCTGTGATTGGCTACCGACCCCGTATGGTGTCGATATATGTAGTATTGCATATTTTGGTTGACCAGCACACTCATTTCATGCTCCTTACTCCATATGGAGCTCTTTACCGAGAGTCGCGATTTTCGCCTTGATGAGTGGGTGCTCGGTGAGCTCTGGATCGTTTTCGATGAGGAGTTGTGCTTCTTTCCGTGCTGCCTCTACCATTTTGATATTTTTGATTGCCTCCATGCCGAGGTCAGTGAGTCCCCATTGCTTCATACCGTAGAGTTCACCACTTCCACGAATCGTGAGGTCATACTCAGCGAGCTCGAAACCATTTTTTGCAGTCGTGAGTGCCTTCAGGCGCTCCATCGTTTTGCCACTTTTCCCTTGGCTATCTTTGGAGGTCACTGCAAAGCAGTAGGCTTGGTGGTTACTTCGGATGACGCGCCCACGAAGTTGATGGAGTTGCGCAAGACCAAATCGTTCCGCTCCCTCAATAATGATGTTGGTTGCATTTGCAACACTGACCCCGACCTCCACTACTGAAGTTGCGACGAGGATGTCGATATCGTGTTCAAGAAACCGCTTCATCGTTTTCTCTTTTTCAGCAGGGGTCATCTTGCTGTGAAGAATTCCAATACGCGCATCTTTAAAAACACTTTTCTTGAGACGCTCCGCCTCGCTCTTTACTGATTTAAGTTGGAGCGCATTCTCCATAAGTGGATCAGGTTCATCGATGCGTGGGCAGATGACGTATGCCTGTCGTCCATCTTTGAGTTCACTTCGAATATGTTTATAGACCTCCTCGATACGAGTAGGGAGGACAACTTTAGTAATGATGGGCTTTCGTCCTTTCGGCATCTCGTCGAGGAGCGTGATATCGAGATCCCCATAGACGGTGAGTGCTAAGGTGCGGGGAATTGGTGTCGCGGTCATAGATAAGAGGTGCGGCATCCTCGTATCTTTTTTCGCGAGCGCGCGTCGCTGGTTTGTGCCAAAGCGGTGTTGTTCATCTATGATGACGTGGGCAAGGTGCTTAAATGCAACGGACTTATAAATAAGTGCATGAGTACCAATGAGGATGGGAATCTCGCCGTTCTGTACCCATTTCAAAAGTTGAGCCTTTGAGATGGTTGTTGGTTTTGTGGGGTCGGTTTTTGAGGGGAATTTCATGCAGCCACTCCCCGTAATGAGGCCAATCTGAATAGGGAGGTGATGGAAGTATTCAATGAAGGACTCAAAATGCTGACGGGCGAGAATTTCAGTCGGCGCCATGTATGCCACCTGGAGATTACCAAATTGAAGTTTGCTCGTGAGCCCCTCAGGGGGTCGGGATGTCGCGACTGCGTATGCAGTGGTCGCTGCTACCGCTGTCTTGCCACTTCCCACATCTCCCTCAAGGAGGCGTGACATTGGATGTTTCCCACTGAAGTCCTTAAGCATGGCGTTGATGGCCCTGGTCTGTGCTCCTGTGAGCGGAAAGGGGAATCGACTTGTGAATGCTTCGATGTGCTCCCTGTCAGTCATAAACTGGTAGCTCGTCGCCACATTTATCTGTGCACGTTCATGTGCTTTTGCTACCTGAATTGAAAATACTTCTTCAAAAGCAAAACGCTTTCGTGCACTTTCTGCATGCTCAGCTTTCTTTGGAGTGTGTATCCATATGAGTGCCGTATTGAGTAGGGGGAGGTTGTATCGCTTCAAAATTTCTTCAGGAATTGGATCCGTGAGTTTCTCTAGCACTCCTGCGTTAAAACATTTTTGCACCGTATGGAAGAACCACTTTGAGGTCACCCCCTTTGTCTCCCGGTACACAGGATAGATGGTTTCATCGAGATTCTCAGTATTGTTGAAAATCGAATCATGACGATCAATCGGAAGGCTTTCTAATTTTTCAATTTCAGGGTTTGCGAGATACAACTTTCCCTCAGTTCCTGTTACTTTGCCGGCGAGCTTCACGTAGGCGCCATCGACGAGCATCTTTGCAATGTATGGTTGATTGAACCACATGATTTTAATACGTGCAGTCCCGTCCTCCACCCATCCTTCCGATATCGGCACACGACTCTTCCATGACTTTCTTGTTTTGAGTCCTCCGATGGCTCCATAGACGACAGCATCCTGACCTTTTACAAGCGACCCAACTGACTGAATTGATGAAATATCTTCGTAGCGCTGAGGGAGATGAAGGAGGAGGTCCAAGACAGTATGAATTCCAAGGCGCTTGAGCGCCTTTTGATGTACTGCATCAATTCGAAAGTGGGTAGTGAGGAGGTCGGTAGGTGACATAGCGCTAATAGTAGCAGAAAGACTGGCGACAAAAGAAAGCGAGGGTACATTGACAATACGTCACTATATGTTATAATACAAAACAGGTGTCGCCCTTTAATGAGTGGCGATTTTTGTTGTTTTCCAGTCGAGGAGCAAGTCATGGCCAGAGAAGGAATTCCGGGAAATATCACACAGAACGTCGAGAGCACCGAAGCTGGAAAGCAGCGCAAACGCGCCGCACGGAAAGCTGAGGAGAAGGCACGGCTCGCCCGGCAAGAGCAAAGCCAGAGGGACTCCGACAGAGCCTTCTTGACGCTTGCGTCGCAGGCGTCGCCCTCGCGGATGTACATCATCAGCGGGATTGTGGGCAAACGGGTGGTCCTCGACCTCTCCCATGTGAGTGGCGAGAAGACCATCAGCGGCAAGATCGTCGTCGAAGTGGTGCAGGTGCCGTTTGGCCCGCATGAGCTCGGCAGGCTGATTCCGGCCATCAAGGTCATCGGGTCGAACTACAGTTTGGTGCCTGCCGACCCAGATCTCTGGCTTCACGCCCACCTGCTCATGAAATCCGACTTTCAAACCAGGCTCGAAGGCCGCCGCGCCGAACAGCAACGCAAGATGTGGGAGGTGCTTCGGACGGCATGTGCAAAGGAAATCGAAGAAAAGAACCTCACCAGGAAGGTACGGCAAGAAGAGCCGCAGGGGCAAACGACTCCCGCCGGCCAAGTATCCATCGAGGTCACACCTCCTGCGGTGCATGTTCCGGTTCGGCCTGCGTTCGATACGAGTGGTGCGGTCACCCTCACCGTTTCCCACATCGCGCAAAAGGCGGGACAGTGGAATGGGGAGGTGCTCAAGGTGTGCGCCGAACGTGGCTGTGCATACTTCGTGCGTGAGTTGGTCGCGGGGTCGCGGAAGCTCGTTCTCGTGTACGCAGACGACGACCACGAGCTCGCGCCCATTCTCGACGCGCACGCGTCAGTGCAGCTGGACTTCGCGGAGTTTCTCCGAGCAGAACCCCAGCCGGCCCGTGATCTTCACGATATCCGTGAGGCGCGGAAAGAGGTCGCTCGGTACGTGTACCACGAGCTCCGGAGGCTTGGACTGAAACCTCGGGTCGTACAGCAGGAAACGACGAGCGCTCCTGCACTCAGGGTGAAGGACTTCAAGGCTCTGAGCCACGTGAAGTGAGAAAACAATAGTTCCACGGAGGTACTCAAAGGCCCGAGGAGGAATGCGCAAG
Source organism: uncultured Candidatus Saccharibacteria bacterium (assembly GCA_964502345.1). Lineage (GTDB taxonomy): Bacteria > Patescibacteriota > Minisyncoccia > Phycocordibacterales > UBA918 > Damh-18. The sequence goes on from CAZCWH010000006.1 coordinate 4,693, forward strand.
CATTCGCTCCTCGGGCCTTTTTCTTTTTCTTGTGTGACTGATGTCGTATACTGGTAACCTTATTCATTGTCTTATGCACTGTGTCAAAAAAAGCATCACCTAAAAAGGTAGTTTCAAAGAAAGTAGTAAAAAAGGATTATGGTAAGCTCGCACTCGCGCTCCATAAGAAACTCAAAGGAAAACTTTCAGTGATCTCGAAAGGGAAACTCGAGACCCGCGATGACTGGAGCATGATGTATACGCCCGGTGTTGCTGCGGTTTCAAGTCATCTCGCAAAAAATCCTCGTGATGCGCGTGAGTATACGATTAAAGGTAATACTGTCGCAGTTGTAAGTGATGGTACGGCAGTGCTTGGGCTTGGGAATATCGGTCCTATTGCTGCACTTCCCGTCATGGAAGGGAAGTGCGCCATCCTCAAAGAGATGGCAGGGATTGATGGTTTCCCAATTGTGCTTGACGCACATAGCATTGATGAAATCGTCGCGACAGTAAAAAATATTGCTCCTGGATTTGGAGCGATTAACCTCGAAGATATCGCAGCTCCTCAGTGTTTTGAAATCGAAGAGCGTCTCAAAAAGGAGCTCAATATTCCAGTCATGCATGATGATCAGCACGGAACCGCGATTGTGGTTTTAGCTGGACTCATTAACGCCTCGAAAGTTGTAAAGAAAAAACTCGAGTCACTCAAGGTAGTGATTGTCGGTGCAGGAGCTGCAGGGCGAGCTATTGCACTCCTTCTCCTCAAAGCAGGAGTTACAGACGTGATTGTCGTAGATAGTAAGGGAATTATTTATAAAGGGCGCGGTGGCATGGTGTCATACAAGGAATCACTCGCCAAAATCACTAACCCACGAGGGGTGAAAGGGGAGTTACTTGAAGCGGTGACGGGAGCAGATGTGCTTGTTGGTGTTTCTGGCCCTGGGTCAGTCGCAAAGATGCATGTTGAGCGTATGGCAAAGGATGGAATTGTGTTTGCACTCGCAAATCCAATTCCGGAAATTATGCCTGAGGACGCAAAAATGGCCGGTGCACGAGTGGTTGCTACTGGGCGCTCAGATATGCCAAATCAGGTCAACAACTCTCTCGCATTTCCAGGAATTTTTCGTGGGGCACTTGATCGCCGCATCAATGAAATCACAGATGAAATCAAACTAGCTGCAGCAAAAAAGTTGGCGAGCCTTGTAAAGAAGCCAATAGAGAATGAGATTATTCCGCACGTGTCGACACCAGGCCTCGTGAAGGCGGTTGCGAGTGTTGTGAAATAAGAAAAGGCCTCGACGTTACGTCGGGGCCTTTTTTATTGAGTTCTTATCCAGCAGTAAGTGTCGAGTGTTATTGATTGTAGAATTTCTCGAGATAGTCTTCCTCAGTCATCACGGTGACCCTTGCGTCATGAGTGGTGTGTTCATGGTTATGGTACGTCCATGTACCAACTTTTGTGAATGTAAAATTCCATGACCCTCCCATTTTTACCCATTCACATTGGTCAAAAGAACTTCCTGCACAGTCATCTCTTCCTTTTTCTGGGTACAAACTATGGATTGGGTGATTGTCTGATGCGATCCACATTTTGTCATCGCTCACGTTCATGAATTTAACCGTTCCACCCTTGATGATTGTGACTTTGTTTGGGAGGAACTTTTTTCCGTCGTATATGACAAATGCGGTGGTAGGGAGCACAGGTGCACTGTCTACTGCTGGTTTTTTTGCAGTTGAAACGAATTTTTGAGTAGCAGTTCCTAGAGGGGTAGTTTCAAGGCTTTCCGTCGTTGTACCCATATCACCTGTTGTCTCCAGAATTGGGTCATTGACCTCTGGTGCTGCAACCTGCTCTGTCTGCATGAAGTAGAGTACACAGACAATGGTAACTACAGTCACGAGCCCGATAAGTAGCTTATGCATACTCTATTCTGTAACGAAAATGGGTATATGTGCAAGCAAATATAAGTGCTTCTAGAATGTGGGATTTGATCCTTACAGGATCTGTTCAGGGATTTGGTCACAGATAAATTTCTTACAGAAATTTTCCGCGACCCCGACTCGCTGAAAGGTGTGGGATTTGATCCTTACAGGATCTGTTCAGGTTGTATGATATTTTCTTATAGAAAATATCGACAACCTCTTCAAATCCCACGCGCAGAAACTAGAAATCCCATACAAAAGTATGGGATCTCTAGTTTTGCGGAGAGTGTGGGATTTGAACCCACGAGGGTTTTAAGGCCCTGCCTCGTTAGCAGTGAGGTGCTTTCGACCACTCAGCCAACTCTCCGTGCGTTACTTCGCAAGAACGTTCTTACGAGAGTAATTGTTCGATTCGGTTTCCTCCTTTAGTCTGTTCGCGAAAGCTCACAACGACTAATCTGCTCACATTCGTTCGCAGACCGGACAAGAAATGAAATTGTTCATTTCTTGTCCACTCAGCCAACAACCAGTTCTCTAGATGTGCAATGGACCGAGGAAGAATAGCATATTTTTTTAATGGGCTAAAGCGAGGCAGGTAACCCTAAGAGGAGCTGCCTTTTGCAAAGCTATCTTTGCGGATAGCATTGTTGCTCCCGTTGTCATCACATCATCAACAAGAACGATGTGTAGATAAGCGAGCGAGTCGGTCTTTTTAAGACTGAAAGCATTTAATACATTTTTAATACGCTCTTCTTTTGGAATTTCTGTTTGTGGACGTGTATTTTTAGTACGAATAAGTAACTTCGGATTAATCACCATCGCAGGAATCAGGGCTTGTGTATTCAAGAGGATTTCGTGAATTTGATTATACCCGCGTTCACGCATTCTTTGAGCGGAAAGTGGCATTGGAATAAACACTGCATCTTGAAACTGCGTGTGTGAACCTACGTAGAGCGCTACGAGTTTACCAAGAAGCTTCTGTGCATGTGCATTGCCATGAAACTTCGCTTCATGAATAAGTGCGCGAACAGTAGGGTTCTTGAAATCACAAAGAGTGATGCAGCCGTTAAGTCCTTGCGGAGTAAGAAGTGTTGGCAAGAATGCGTCAGTAATATTTCGAACAACGAGCGTCTCAGTGCTTGGAGGGAAGAGTATATCAAAAAATTTTTGTACAAAGACATTCATACGTAACGTGTGTGCAATGACTCATGATAGAATATTTCAGTCGATATGGCATTTGACCTATCAAAACTCAAGTCGGTCCTCAAGATGGACATCGCGAAGCCGGTAAAAAAAGCCGTGGTGGGTGTTGATGTGGGCTCCTCATCAATCAAGGTAGTACAGCTCTTTGATAGTAAGGGAGTGCCGACACTTGAGACATACGGTGAGTTGCAACTTGGCCCGTACGAGAACGTCGATATCGGACGCACAACCCATCTTCAAGCAGTGAAGCTTACCGAAGCATTTGTCGATATTTTGCGTGAGTCATCGGTAACGGCTAAAGATGTTGCACTCGCAGTTTCATATAGTGGTAGTTTTACTTCAATTATTCCGATTCCTACCACAAATACAGCCCAAATTAGCGCCATGGTACCGGTGGAGGCTCGAAAATACGTTCCTGTTCCACTTATTGAGGTGACACTCGATTGGTCACCGGTTTCATCGCTTTCTGATAAAGCTGAGACCAAGGTGCTTCTCATCGCAATTCATAATGAGGTTCTTAAGAAGTACGACATCATGGTTAAAGGAGCAGGACTGAACCCTGCCTTAAATGAAATAGAGATGTTTAGCTCAATTCGTTCGGCAGTTACTCAGGAAGACGACGTAGTCGCAATCATTGATATTGGCGCTGGCTCGACGAAAGTATATATCGCAGTGAAGGGGGTAGTTGCAAAGACACACAGTGTACTCATGAGTGGAGTCGAATGCACGAATGCGCTCTCACGCGCGCTTGCGGTAGATTTCAAAAATGCAGAAGAAATGAAACGCAGATTAGGGTTGCAGGGGACAACGGATGATCCGCGCGTTACAAAGGCTCTTGCCGAGATACTTGAGCGAGGATTCCGTGAGATTCATAAGGTCATGCGGCGTTTTGAAGAGACCGATGGTGTCGAGATACAGAAAGTTATCCTGAGTGGAAGCGGCTCACTCCTGCGCGGCATTGATTTATATGCACAAGATATGTTTTCAAAACCCGTAGTGATTGCTGATCCATTTTCTAAAGTTGCATATCCAGCATTCCTCGAAGATACACTCAAAGAGGCAGGCCCATCTTTCACGGTCGCTGTTGGTGCTGCCCTCCGTGCACTCATGGCCGAGTAGCAATGTCCACACCTACTCTCAGTCATCCCGTCTGCTCGTGACGTATAATATGCAGGATGGCAGAATCACCACGTTCTTCGTTTATACCTAGACAGTCAAGTACTGCAATTCCTGCAAAGATGCAGCGAAGGAGAACATTTAGTGTGTTCAATTTTCTTGCGTCGGTAATCCTTATTGCATCGCTCATTGCCGCAGGGGGTGCATATTTCTATAAGGGAGTAGCTGAGAAGAAGCTCGTTGAAGCACAACTCAAACTTAAGGCAGAGAGTGAGAAATTTGGTATTGAAAAACTCAATGAAGTTCGTGACTTTAATCGACAACTGCTCGCCGTAAGGTACCTACTCGACCACCATATTGCACCATCCAAGATTTTTGATGCACTAGAACTTGATACACTTGGGAGCGTACAGTTCATGGAATTTACGCTTGAGTATGATCCTGAGGTAAATGACGTGCTCCTCACCGTACTCGGCGGTACAGAAGAATTCAAGACGGTTGCACTTCAGGCACTCAAGTTTAGTGAACAGCCACTTCTCAAGGACGCCTTCTTTACCGAACTTGGATCAAAAGAAGTAACAAGTAATGAAATTGGAGTTAGTGGTACTAATGACCAATTCGAGCATGAGGTCAATTTCACTGTTGCCGGCAAAGTCCCAAGTGAATTGCTTGTGTACGGTGGAACGGAAGCAACACAAGCCGTAACAGAGGGAGTGATGGAGGCAGAGACCGTCGAAGAAGTACCGCAAAGTCCAGAGACCGTCAGTAGCCCAATTTAAATATGTTTAGAACCATTACACCAATATTCTCAGTCGTGCTTGCAATCGCTATGTACTTCTTTTTTACGGGCGATATATTTACTGAAATTAAAACCATTCAAGCCGAGACCACTGAATATGAGGTTGCTGTGCAGAAAGGAATAGAGTACAACCAAAAGCTTGAGTCATTACTTGCTACCAAACGTTCATTTAGTCCGCTTGATTCAGAGCGCGTCGCCACACTTGTTCCAACAGACCTTGATGAAGTACGTGTCCTTGTTGATCTAGAAGCGATGGCACAAACACATAAGATGCTCCTCGGGAATATCGAGGTGGAAAATGGGGAAGTGATTTTAGCGGGAGTCGAGGAGGGCGTATCAAGTACCGAGGTGGGGATGCGAGATTTTGCCTCAGCTGACATATCATTTGGTCTCATTGGTACGTATGACCAGTTCAGAGCGCTGCTAGCAGATATTGAGAAGAGCCTTGTACTTATGGAAATAACTAACATTGATTTCATAGCGACTGAAGGAAGTCTTCAACAGTTTGATGTGACTATCCGTGTATATTCGCTACTGTCAGCAGTGTAATACTTACCTATGTCAAATTTACTTAAAAACCTTCTCTTTGCACTCGGACTCGCACTCTTGCTGTGGTTGGGGTACGTCCTTTTCCTTCGAGATACTGAAGAAGCACTCATCACTGCAACTGGAGAAGGAATGTCAGCAGAAGCTGCTGTAAAAACACAGGAATTTATCGTTCGACTCAACGAGCTTGATCGCATGCGACTGGATACTTCGGTTATTACTGACTCTCGTTTTATGTCACTGGCTAATTTTAGGCAGCCGATTACTGATGAACCATCTGGACGAAACAATCCATTTGCCCCACTGCAGTAAGTAGTGGAGTACATTGAGTGAATATGAATCTTCTTGCACTCCTAGAAGAAAAAAAGGTTATTGATAAGGAGGTCGCCTCGCGTGTTGAGGTGTATGCTCGTGAGCATAATGTTTCATATGAGCGCGCACTTCTTGAGGATGGTTTTGATGAAGAGGTGATTCGTACAACGGTGAGCGAGTATTTTGAACTTCCTCCGCGCACGATACCGGAAAACGAAAAGATTGACCCTATGGTACTCAGGTATTTGCCTGAGGAGTCTGCTCGACACTATGGGATTATTCCGCTTCGCATGGAGGATGGAGTACTTGAGGTCGGTATCACCGATCCTGAAGATCTTTCGTTTCGCGATGCACTCAATTTTATCACTTCAAAACAGCAACTTCCGTATCGCCTCGCATACATTCTCGAACAAGATTTTGAACACGCAATGCACTCATACGAAAACCTCACCGGCGAGGTTGATGAGGCTCTTGTAGACCTAGAAACTGAACTCGAAGAAGATATTGCGGAGAAGACCGAAGAAGCGAAAAAAGATCAGCGGAAAGGTGACGGAGTGGAACATATCAAGGAAGATGCTCCGGTAACTAAGATTGTTGCCACGATACTCAGATATGCTGTTGATGGTTCGGCGTCAGATATTCATATTGAACCAACAGAGAAGAAGGTGGTCGTACGTTTCCGTGTTGATGGGATACTCGAAAATAGCCTCGAACTTCCTTTCAAAGTCCACCTTGCAGTTGTTGCACGTATTAAAATTCTAGCTTCGCTCAGGCTCGATGAGAAGCGTAAGCCTCAAGACGGTCGTTTTTCAGCATCGATTGATGGAAGACAGATAGACTTCCGTGTTTCAATTCTTCCAACGAGTCATGGTGAGAAAGTGGTAATGCGTATTCTCGATACCGAAACAGGTGTACGTACACTTGAAGACACCGGTGTATCAAAGTACAACATCGAGCTCATTAGGAAAGCTATTGCTCAGCCATACGGTATCATCCTCATTTCAGGACCGACAGGTTCAGGTAAGTCGACAACCTTGTATGCGATGCTCTCAGAGGTTGATCGTGTCGGGAAGAACGTTATTTCACTCGAAGACCCGGTTGAATACAGTATTGAAGGAGTAAGTCAGTCGCAGATGCGTCCTGAGATTGGATACACGTTTGCAAACGGGCTTCGCACTGCACTTCGTCAGGACCCCGATGTCATCATGGTGGGGGAGATTCGTGATAAGGAGACAGCACAACTCGCTATTCAGGCGGCGCTTACTGGTCACCTTGTGCTGTCAACAATTCACACAAACAATGCTGCGGGAGTTATACCTCGCCTCATTGATATGGGTGTGGATCCGTACCTTATCGCACCAACTCTCCAGTTAGCCATTGCTCAACGTCTTGTACGACGTATTTGTCCAAACTCCGGAAGAAAAGTACCTGTAGAAGGTGGTATTAAAATGATGCTCGAACATGAGTTTGATGGGCTTCCTGAAAAATATAGGACAAACATCCCGAAATTTGAGTCTATTCTCTACGCTGAGCCAACCGCTGAATGTTCAAATGGAACCAAAGGTCGTGTTGCGGTTATGGAAGCAATACAGATTAACGATGAAATCCAAAAGCTTATTCTCAGCAACTCCACTGAAGAGGAAATATTGAAGACTGCACGTAGGAACGGCTTTATGAGCATGAAGGAAGATGCAATCATTAAGGCGCTTGAGCACTCCATTCCATTTGAGGAGATCAGTACTCTTGGAGGTGCACTTCTTATGTCAGATGAGGCTGAAGAAGAGGCAAAGGTCCCTGTAGAATTAACAGAAACAGAAAAACTTGAGGCAGAGGGGATTGAAGTAGCAGATCCAACGCCTGTCGATAACCAAGAGATTCCGAAGTTTTAATGAGTATAATGAAGCTTACACACTATGAAAATTCTTCTTGTTGATGATGATGAGTTTCTTCGCGACATGTACGCCACGAAATTTGGTGAGGATGGACATACTGTGCATGTAGCACAGAATGGACCTGAGGCACTCGGGATAATGGCTAATGAGCGTTTTGATGCCGTGCTCATGGATGTAATTATGCCTGGAATGACAGGAGTTGAACTTCTAAAAAAGATTAAAGAATCAGGTCTCTCGTATAGTCCTACATGTATTGTGCTCTCAAATCAGGGCGAGCAACACGATATCGATGATGCAACACAGGCAGGTGCTCACGGTTACATTATTAAAGCGGAAATGATCCCGAGTGAAGTCGTGGAAAAGGTTAAGAGTATAGTCCTGGGTAATACACCGAGCGCACCAACATATGGCAACAGTTGATTATAAAAGAGAATTAGAGGATCTCATTGATATCGTTATTACTGAAAACGGGTCTGATATCCATCTTTCACTTAATTCTCATCCAATCATTCGTGTCGCGGGAGCACTCATTCCACTCATTAAGAAGCCAATTTTAAATACGAACGATCTCACGGGATTTTTGCGTGTACTCCTTACTAAGGAGAAGGAGGCAAAATTTATGGAGACAAGCGAAATCGACTTCTCGTTCGCTGCTCAAAAGGGAGTACGGTTTCGAGGTAACTGCTTTTTTCAGAAAGGGTCTATCGCGATTGCGCTTCGACATATTCCGAGTAACGTTCGTACGTTTAGCGAGCTCATGCTCCCACCAATACTTGAGACATTTACACAGAGACCACAGGGATTTTTCCTTTGTGTGGGGCCGGTAGGACAGGGAAAGTCCACAACACTCGCCGCCATGGTTGATCTGATTAACTCAACACGCGCAGAGCACATTGTGACAATCGAAGATCCTATCGAGTACATTTTTGAACCTAAAAAATCTCTTGTTGAACAACGTGAAGTGGGCCTTGATACAGCAGATTTTTATACTGGCCTCCACTCCGCATTCCGACAGGACGTAGACGTCATCATGGTGGGTGAGATGCGTGGTCATGAAACTATCAGTACAGCCGTAACCGCTGCAGAAACAGGTCACCTTGTGTTCTCGACACTCCACACAAATAATGCTGCACAAACTCTCGACCGTATCATTGATACATTTCCTGCAGAGCAGCAAGATCAAATCCGTACCCAGCTTTCGGGCTCACTTGCAGCAATCTTCTCGCAACGACTCATTCCACGTATCTCAGGAGGTCTTATTCCAGCCTACGAGCTCCTCATAAATAACTCTGCAGTCGCAAATCTTATCCGTGAGAGGCGGACACATGAAATTCAGACAGTCATTGAGACTGGGCTAGAACACGGTATGATAGATATGAACCGCTCGCTCGTTGAACTTGTTCAGAAAGGAGAAGTCACTGTCGAGAACGCCTTTGCGTATTCAACAAATCCAAAAGGTCTTGAACGTTTGATGTAATAACAACACATATGCTCTTCTCATATAAAGCAATTGATCAGTCGAGCACCCCACGTGAGGGGACTGTTGAAGCGAAGAATACTGAGTCTGCGATTCAGACGGTACAAGACCGCGGGTACACTATTATTTCAGTTGAGCCACTCAATGAAAAGAAGTCAGCACTCAATATTGAAATCAAGTGGTTTGAACGTGTTTCAAATAAGGAGGTGGTGATTCTGTCGAGGCAGATATCAACGCTCTTTGAGGCACAGGTATCAGCGCTCCGTGTGTTTAGGTTACTTGCGGCAGAAACAGAAAATCCAAAATTGCAGCGCATCATGACCGAAATCTCAGACGATTTGCAAGGAGGAAGTTCGATTTCAAGGGCACTTGCGAATCACCCTGATGTATTTACACCTTTTTACGTAAGCATGGTCCGCTCAGGCGAAGAATCAGGTACGCTCGAGCAAGTGTTTGCGTACCTTGCAGATTATCTCGACCGAATGTACCAGGTAGTCTCAAAGGCTCGGAACGCACTCATCTACCCAGGGTTCGTGATTTCGATATTTATTGCCGTGATGCTCCTTATGCTTACTCTGGTTATTCCACGCATCAGTGAAATTCTCACAAGCTCAGGACAAGAAATTCCAATTTATACAAAAATCGTCATCGGTCTTTCTGATTTCTTTGCGAATTATATTGGTCTCATAGCGATAGCAGTTGCGCTCATTGGAATTGTGTTCTGGCAATTTATGAAGACTGCAGTCGGACGCCGTGCTGTTGATGAGTTTAAGCTCAAGATTCCAGTCATCGGAGATCTCTATGAAAAATTGTTTTTGACACGTATTTGCGACAACCTTTCGACAATGCTTTCCTCAGGTATCTCAATGGTACAGGCACTTGAGATTACCGCTGAAGTTGTTGATAATGCGGTGTATCGGGAAATCATTGAAGATACCGTCGTTGATGTAAAAGGAGGGAAGTCGTTTGCTGACTCTATTTCTGAATATCCAGAGATTCCAGGTGTGCTCGCACAAATGAGTAAGGTTGGAGAGGAAACAGGTAAGCTTGGAGACATTCTCAGCACACTCTCAACGTTCTACCGACGTGAAGTAAACAATTCTGTTGATACACTCATTTCGCTCATTGAACCAGCCATGATTGTGCTTCTCGGTCTTGGGGTAGGAACACTACTCGCTTCTGTGCTTATCCCAATTTATAACATCACGGGCTCTATATAGACGTATGAGGGGCAGTATAAAAAACTGAGCTACCGTAGGTGGCTCAGTTTTTTATACACACATGAAGGCCAAAACCTACTGAAACCTCGTATAATGGTAGGTAACCACACTACGTGGAGTAATATATTACTTATTTATAATTTATGATGAACAATAATACATACAAACGAGGTTTCACACTCATCGAGCTCCTCGTAGTGATCGCCATCATCGGTATCCTTGCATCCGTTGTACTCGCGTCACTAAACTCAGCTCGCGATAAGGGTGCAGATGCAGCTGCAAAGTCTTCAATGAATAACGCTCGAGCGCAGTCAGAGTTGTACTACGATGACAATGCTCGAACATACACAACTGTATGTACAGCGGGTACTAACAACATTTCACCATTGCTTGATGCAGCCGATGCTGCAGTTACAGCTGCAGATGCTTGTTTTGATACTGCCGCGGGTTGGGCAGCATCAATCGACCTCAATGCAACTGGAGCAGCAGGTTGGTACTGCGTTGATAGTACAGGATTCGGAGGTACACTTGCAGCTGACCCTGCAATTTCGGACGCAAACCTTACTTGTCTATAGAAGTACGCTATACACAAAAAAACGCCCTCAGGGCGTTTTTTTGTTGTATTACCTCAACACCACTTTTTACACATCAGAAGCGAGAAGTACATAATGTTGTAGCATTTGCGGCATACCATACAGCACATCCATACGGTCCAGGGCCACGGGTAACACTACAATAGTTGCTCCCGCCCTTATCTTGTTCTGTGTTTACGGCGAGCAAAATTGATTTTCTATCTGCTGAGACGCAGTAATAATAGTGTGTTGCAGCTTCAGGTGGAACGCTTGTCATAAACTGTGTTGAACTGAAGAAACTCGGTTCAATTCCACTGAGGTTTCCTCCAGTATTTACGCCAGCAACACCAAAATATGGATATACTCCATCGGTTGTAAAGTATAATTCTAATGCCTTAAGTACTTCTTGGATTTGAGTTTTTCGAGCAGCGTCCCGTCCTTTTGTTCGCGAATCTTGAACAGACATAGCAACGATACTTGCAAGTACTCCAATAATTGCCATCACTACAAGTAACTCGATAAGCGTAAATCCAAGTGTTTTATAAAAGTTTTTGACAAACATAAGTAGATCAACACACAATTATACCTTTTTTTGTTTGAATTACGCTTCTTTTTCGGGTAACAAGAGCATTCATACATGTCAGATCAGCTGATGTACATAGATTGGTAGTGATGGATATTTTTCTCGCCACCTGTTCGGATAAGGTACAATAATGTGAATGGAACTATATTGGTTTGTTATTGTCTTTGTATTCGGTGCCATCATTGGCAGTTTTCTTAATGTGGTTATCTATCGCCTTCATACCGGAAGGTCTCTCAATGGTCGTTCACACTGTATGACCTGTGGGACTCATCTGAGATGGTTTGAACTCTTTCCTGTTTTTTCATATGTAATACTTCTTGCGAAGTGTCGTTATTGTAGGGCTTTTATTCCGAGCCGGTATCTGCTCGTCGAAATGCTCACAGGGATCTCATTTGTCCTTTTATGGCAAAGCATGAGTCATAATCTAGTACTCTTTGGACTCTATGGAGGTCTCATCTCAACACTCATTATTATTCTCCTCTATGATATTCGGCATACCATAATCCCGGATGAACTCACGGTCATTGTGGGAATTTTCGCGCTTGTGATACTTGGATACGAGTATGTCGAGTATAGAGACCTCGCGACACTCATTTACGATGTACTTGGTGGTATGTCAGCAGGTCTTTTCTTTGCGGGGCTCTGGTACGTTTCAAGAGGGAGGTGGATTGGTTTAGGGGATGCAAAGCTTGCGCTCCCTTTGGCAATAATAGTTGGATACAACCAAGTGTTTTCGATGGTTGTGCTCTCGTTTTGGGTTGGTGCGATAGTTAGTCTCACAATCTTATCTTTACAGCATCTGCTTGAAAGGTGGAAAACACACTTACCTTATCTCACGCAAACCATTACAATGAAGAGTGAGGTTCCCTTTGCCCCCTTTCTTATCGCGGGATTCTTGCTCGCCCACTTCTTTCATGCGGATATCTTCGACATCACTAACAGCCTCTTATTCTTCTAATATTTGCCCGCGTGCCCGTGGGTTTACATTAGTTGAGCTTCTTATTTCAATTGCGATTATTAGTGTCATCTCGGCACTTGTTATCGTCAAGTTCTCGGCGTTTGACAGTACCGTTCTTCTTAAGAGTGCTGCATATGAAGTTGCGCTCTCACTCCGTGACGCACAGGTGTACTCAATAAGTGTGCACGGACAAACAGGTCAATTTGATTATCCGTACGGTGTACACTTTGTGCCAGGGAATACGTACACCTTCTTTAGAGACAGTGTTGTAGGAGCTTCACCTCCCATCTATCTGGCCGGGACAGATACAAATATTAATACGTTCACCATTGGAAGGTCTATAGTCATACAGAGTGTCTGTGTAACGAACTCAGCTGGATCAGAGACATGTGCAACAAGCGCTTCTAATCCCGTACTCGACATTTCTTTCAGACGACCTGAATTTAGTGCGCTTTTCTACTCTGATTTACTTGGAGGTGGAATAGTATCTGCAAAGATTAAACTCCAATCGACTACAGGGACAGAGGTCTGGGTTGTTGAGGTGGGACTCTTGGGTCAAATCTCAGTGTATAAGCAGTGATATGTATCGTATGAGTATTTTTAAAGTAAAAAGGAAGATACCATCACAATCAGGCTTTTCGCTTATTGAACTAATGGTATCGCTCACCATTTTCTCTCTCGTCATGGTGGTGAGTATTAGTACACTTCTCACCATTATTGATGCGAATGCGAAAGCACAGGCACTCTACTCGTCGATGACGAACCTCTCCTTTGCTGTCGATAGTATGAGTCGAAACACCCGCACCGCGTATGATCACTATTGTGGTAGTTATGCAAATGTGAGTGGTGCTAACCTTCCAGCAGGGAACAGGGACTGTAGCGGTGGAGACGCGATTGTCTTTACGCGTGAACGGGATGGGAGTCGAGTCGGGTATCGTTGGGATAGCAACAAGATGACGATTGAGCAAAAAATTGCAGGAGTTGCGAACGACGCATGGCTTCCTATTACCTCCTCCACAACTAAAATAACAGTTTTTGAGGTAACAGTGGATGGAAGTACAGGCGGGGATGATAGGCAAACAAACGTCACGATACTCATCAATGGGTATGTAATGAACGGCCTTGATACATCAACAGATTTTGTCCTTCAAACCAATGTTACTCAGCGAATTTTGAATTATTAATATGAAACGTCTTGGACAAAAGAAGTGTATAGACGCAGTGCAGGGTGGTTTTACTCTTGTAGAAACTCTTGTTGCAATCAGTATCCTCCTTCTTGTAGTTATTGGGCCAATGACTATCGCCGCAAAGGGAATGCAGATGGGATATTACGCCAATGAGCAGAGTACAGCAGTATTTATGGCACAAGAGGCAATCGAATCGATTCAGAAATTACGTGACGATAATGCCCTCGCACTCCTCGAGAGTCCTCCGACGAGTGCAAACTCATGGGACTGGTATAACAATCTTCCTGATTCCTGCAAGATGGACGGTGGCAATGATAATGGGTGTGATTTAGATATTACTGGACCAAGCTATATTAATTGTAATGCGACAAGTACGTGCACAATTGAGATGGATACGAATAATGTCGGTATCGTTATATATGGATACGGTGGGGGAGGTTGGGTCCCTACAATTTTTAACCGTTTCATTCGGGTTGAACCAGAAGTTGTGGGGGGTGTCACCATTGGTGCGAAAGTAAGCGTAACGGTTACTTGGCCTGCACACCTTTTTTCCGACACGAACCGCGTGGTAAGGATGCAGACATGGATATATGATCACTATCAACACTTTGAATAATATGAACATGTCATCACAAAAACAGAGTGGTTTTACACTTCTCATCACACTCCTCCTCATGAGCGTACTCCTTGGTGTGAGTGGATCGCTTCTCAGTGTGGTGTTACGTCAGTATCTGCTTTCGGGTATTTCCGAAAATTCAGAGATGGCATTCCAAGCTGCGAATGCAGGTATTGAATGCCTCTTGTACCATGACCATAAGAATGATTTAACAACCGGAATAAGTATCTTTGATGTCGATGGTACGTCACCGTTCACTCCCCGTGCTGCGGTCGTCGGTCTTTCATGTATGGGTGACACCTCAAATGATGTGAGCGGTAGTGGTGATATAACGAGTGGCGAAGAACAGGAGTTTCAATTTGATTGGGGAAGCCCAGCTCTGTGTACAGAGGTGAGCATCTACAAATTTAGTAGTGATGTTGCCGCTACAAATATGGCAGGTATTGGTGTCGCAAGGGTGTGTCCGGCAGATAGTGTTTGTACAGTCATAAAATCGCGCGGATACAATACCTCATGTGCGAATATTACGACCATGCCTCGAACAGTTGAACGAGAGCTCGTTCAAGTGTATTAATCCCGTTAAAGATTATGACGTTATGTATTACGTCTACATACTCAAAAGTGAGAAAAGTGGACGTATGTACACTGGGAGTACAGGCAATTTACGGAAACGTTTAAGTCAGCACAATATGAAACAATCAACCTGGACGAGGGGTGGTGTTCCGTGGAAACTGATTTATTATGAAGCGTGTCTACATGAGGTTGACGCACGAGCGAGGGAAGTATATTTAAAAACAGGCACAGGCAAGAGATACATTAAAAACAGACTTAAACGTTTCCTATCTTTAACGGGATGAATTCAAGAATTACCGATGCAGTACGTACTCGTGCTAAAGAACTAGCGCGTATTATTGCGTACCATCGAAAGCGATACCATACTGACGATGCTCCAGAAATAAGCGATGAGGCCTATGACTCACTCGTGGAGGAACTTCGTGGACTTGAAGATACCTATCCTACGCTCAAAAGAAAGGCGTCACCAACGGAGGCTGTTGGTGGAGCAGTTAGTGATGCATTCAAGAAGGTGCGTCATGTTGTACGACAATGGTCATTTGATAATGTTTTTGGAGACGCAGAACTTACAGAATGGGAAGAGCGACTCTACCGTTTCCTAGAAAAGGAAGGGTACGCCAACCGTACTGCAACATATGTGTGCGAACATAAAATAGATGGACTTAAGGTTGTTCTTGAATACAAAGAGGGGGTACTTATTCGCGCAGCGACACGGGGAGATGGTGTTATTGGTGAAGACATTACGCATAGTGCGCGAATGATTAGTGACATACCAGCAGAACTTAAGAAGCGCGTGTCACTTACCGTAGTTGGTGAAGCCTGGCTTTCGCATGCAGAATTTGAGCGTATTAATAGAGAGCGCAAAAAATCAGAAGAACCATTATTTGCGAATCCGCGAAATGCTGCTGCAGGATCAGTGCGTCAGCTTGATCCGGATGTAACAAAGAAAAGGAAACTTTCTTTTTACAGCTACGACATAGATTTTATTGACGCAGCGACTCACGCGGGTAAAACTCCAGAGACTCAGGAAGACGAACTCGTGCTCCTCAAGAGTCTAGGCTTTAACGTGAATCCTCACTATCAACATTGTAAAAATATAAAAGAAGTTCTGAAATACTGTGCAAAATGGGCTCCCAAAAAGCTTAAAATGGAGTACGGCATGGATGGGGTTGTGGTAAAGGTGAATGAAATCTCATTACAAAAAGTCCTCGGACATACCGCGAAAGCCCCACGGTATGGAATTGCATATAAATTTCCTGCAGAAGAGGCGACGACGATAATTGAGGATATTCAACTTCAGGTGGGACGTACAGGTGTAGTGACCCCAGTTGCACATCTGCGTCCGGTACGGATTGCAGGATCGACGGTCTCACGTGCGACGCTCCATAACGAAGATCAAATTAAACGACTCGATGTTCGGATTGGCGACACCGTCATTCTCCAAAAGGCAGGTGATGTGATTCCAGAAATTTTAAGTGTCATACTCGAGTTACGTCCTAAAAGTGCAAAACCGTATCATTTTCCAAAAAAAGTTGCTGAGTGTGGGGGAGACGGCAGTATTGAACGTATCCCGGGGATGTCCGCATATCGCTGTGTTGCAAAAGATTCGGACACGCTCCACCGACAGCGTCTGTATTACTTCGTGTCGAAGCATGCACTCAACATGGATGGTGTTGGGCCTCGTATTATTGATCAACTACTCGACTATAATCTCATTAATACGGCAGTTGACCTTTTCACGTTGACTCCCGGTGATCTCCTTGGGCTTCCCGGGTTTAAAGAAAAAGCAGCACAGAATGTAATCGAGGCGATACAGAATGCACGAAGTGTTCCACTCCATAGACTTCTCGTAGGACTTTCTATAGAGCATGTTGGTGATGAGACGGCACGTATTATTGCTGAGCATCTAGGGACGATTGAAGCGGTACGCACTGCGACGGTGGAAGCGCTCGCGGAGATTCATGGGGTAGGGGATATTGTTGCTACCTCACTCGTATCGTGGATGCATGAAACTGCGCACCAACACCTTCTTGATGCACTTCTCACACATCTCAACGTTACCCGTCCCGAAACAACTACAGAAGGACCCCTTCGAGGAAAGACCTTTGTCTTTACCGGAACTCTTCCTGCGCTCGAACGAAGTGTGGCGGGGAATATGGCTCGTAGCAAGGGGGCTCATGTGAGCAGTACAGTCTCAAAAAATACCGATTATGTCGTGGTTGGAGATGAGCCAGGGACAAAGGCAGATAAAGCACGTGCGCTTGGAGTGACCATTATTAACGAAAAAGAATTTCGTGCGCTTCTTAATTAAGGATGCTAGTATAACGCCCATGCAAAGAGAAGATATTGAACATTTGGCACGACTTTCACGCATTGAGCTTGCGGGAGATGAAGCCGATGTGCTTGCGGAAAATATCACCTCCATTCTTAATTATGTGAGTGAGATTAATGAGATTACGGGGGATGCGGGACTCACTAAAAAAGTTGGACCGGTACATAATGTATTTCGAGAAGATGGAGAGCCTCATGCAGCGGGTCAGTACACCAATGACCTCCTCAATGCCGCCCCCGATAGAGACGGCGCATATGTGAGGGTCAAGAAAATCTTGGGAGGAGAGCCAAAAAATAAAATATGACCATTTCTGAACTCCGAAAAAAATTTATAGCTGGTACCTACACTCCACTTGACGCATATAATGACATGCGAGCCATAATTGATGCGCAAAATGCTGAGCTCAATGTGTTTATAGATGTGTACGACGACGCGCGAGTTGCTGCAGAAGAAGCTACGGCACGCTACGCAGTGGAGGGGGAGAATGCACCAATGCTTCTTGGTATGCCAATTGCGATAAAGAACAATATTCTCACAAAAGGAAAGCGTGCCACAGCGGCCTCAAAAATACTTGAAAACTATATTGCGACCTACGATGCAACGGTTATTGAGCGAATGAAAAAGGATGGACCTGTTTTTATGGGGAGTACCAACCTCGATGAATTCGCCATGGGATCCTCAACAGAGAATTCAGCCTTTGGTGTTACAAAAAATCCAATTGATCCATCTCGTATCCCTGGAGGTTCTTCAGGGGGTTCTGCAGCGGCAGTTGCTATGGGTGCCGCTGTAGCTGCGCTAGGAACGGATACAGGGGGTTCCGTACGACTTCCTGGTAGTTTCTGTGGTCTTGTTGGTTTTAAACCAACCTATGGGGCTATTTCACGGCATGGTCTTATTGCAATGGGCTCTTCACTCGATCAGGCAGGTACCCTCACGGAGTCAGTAGAGGACGCAGAGATTATTTTCGATGTAGTGAGTGGAAAAGACGTTATGGATGCGACCACTATTGATGAGCATACCTATCCTGAAGTCGAGGTGAAGGAAAAATATCGCATTGGAATACCACGAGATTTTCTTATGGGGGGAATTGATGCGGATGTACTCACTGTTTTTGAAAAAAAGATTCAAGATTTGATTGCAGCGGGACATGAAGTTGTTGATGTTGAGTTACCACTCATGAAGCGAGGGCTCGCAGCATACTATGTGGTGATGCCTGCTGAAGTTTCATCAAATTTGGCGCGATACGATGGGGTTCGGTACGGACTACATGTGGAAGGAGACACGCTTCTTGCAGATTATATGAAGACACGTGCAACAGGTTTTGGTGAAGAGGTGAAACGCAGAATCCTTCTGGGTACCTATGTACTGAGTGCTGGTTACTATGATGCCTACTACGGTAATGCCGAGAAGGTGCGCGTCATGATGCGTGAAGAACTTGCAAATATTTTTGAGAAAGTAGACCTTATCATGACGCCGACAGCACCTATTGTCGCTCCTAAAATTGGTGAGAAGAGTGACCCACTCTCGATGTACCTACTCGACATATTCACTGTTCCGGTTAACCTTACGGGTGTACCCGCAATCTCATTACCGAGTGGAACTGTAGAGAGAGAGGGAATTCAGTTACCGGTTGGGGTACAATATATAGCACCACTGAATGGAGACCGCAGACTTTTTGATTTTGGTAAAAAGGTTCACGATACAAAATAGTTCAGTATCGTATCTCAACTGGTGGACCAAGCATGTATCCACAAGTAAATTTTGAAGAGAGAACACTCGAAGGTCCCGGAATTGATATTTTCGGGCTTATTAAAGCAGCATTTGACGCCATTCGGGGTACGGATGGCACCTCGTTTATTGATATGATCGTGGGTTGGTGGAATATTTACTCTGTCATCGCAATCATTTTCTCACTTCTTTTTTTCCTCGGATTTATATATGCAAAAATTCGTTACGGTGAACTATCAGATATTGAGCAGGAGGCACTTCGAGAAGCCGAAGCAAAGTGGCTCGCAATGACAGGGGGATTGAAGACTGAAAACAATAGATGGTCTGAGATAGAGCGCCACAGTAATGAGGAGAATCCAAACTCGTGGCGAATCGCGATTATCGAGGCCGATATCCTACTTGAGGAGACATTGAATAATGCTGGATATGTTGGCGCAACAATGAGCGAGAAGCTCAAATCAGCAAACGTAACTTCGTTTACGACATTACAAGATGCATGGGAAGCACATAAGGTTCGTAATGAAATTGCACACGTTGGAAGTGATTTTGTCCTTACAAAACGGATTGCACAAGAAACGCTTACGCGATACGAGCGTGTGTTCAAGGAATTTGGCGTTATATAGTTTGCATATCTCTGAGACATGAGGTACATTCTTGTGTACATTATGTTGTTCACGTTGAACACATAACACACTTCAACGCGAGTAGAGGAAGAGGGTAATCAATCCAGTGGATTGATTACGGGGAGGCGTAGCCTCCCGAGGACTTTCTTTACTCCGCAAGGAGACATATAATCGTCAGATTAATTCATCGCGGGGTGAGACAGTCCTGTGGACTGTCGCAAGAGGTTGTCCATATTTCGAGTTTACGAGAAATATGATACAACCTGAACAGGTTCTGTAAGAACGAGGAGAGGTAGATCAGATTAATTCATCGCGGGGTAGAGGAGAGGTACCTCGGGAGGCTCATAACCTCCAGACCCCGGTTCGATTCCGGGCCCCGCAACAAGAAACACAAAAGCCACCTCAGAGTGGCTTTTGTGTTACGCCGTTGCGGGGCCAGCAAGCAAAATGCTTTGCTTGCGTCGGAATCGAACGAGCGGAACCATGTTTCGGCTAAACAAAATGCCGAAACGGGTGAGCTGAGCTAACAGATACTTATGAGCGTAGCGAATTAGTAATCTGATGTCGATTCTATACCCTCATTACCTGATTCTGTGACTAAACGCATCCTCAAACACATGTTTTTGTGATATAAATGCAGGCATATGCAATGTGTCATTCTTGCGGCCGGCAAAGGTACACGACTCCGACCACTCACAGAGAATTGTCCAAAACCGCTTGTGCAGGTTGCTGGAAAGCCGCTTCTCGACCATATTGTTGAAGCACTCCCTTCAGGTGTTGATGAGCTCATTATTGTTGTTGGCTATTTAGGTGAGATGATCAAGTCGTATTGCGGTTCCGAATTTCATGGGCGTAAGGTGACATATGTTGAACAAAAGGAGCAGAATGGAACCGCGTGGGCACTGTGGCTTTGCAAGGATCTGATAAAAGGTCGGTTCCTATTCCTTTTTGCTGACGATATTCATGGGAGGGAAGACCTTGCTCGCGCAACTTCATACACCCGTTCGCTTCTTGTAGCTTCGGTCAGTAACCCAGAGAAGTTCGGTATCGTTGTCCGAAATCCCGACGGTACACTCGGACTCATGATTGAAAAGCCTGAACACGCGCCCTCAAATTGTGCGAGTACTGGAGCAATGGTTCTTGATGAACATATTTTTGAATTCGAGCCACAGACTCCCGTAAAAAATGAATTCTATCTCACGGAGGTGATTGAGCGATATGCCAAGAAATACCCAATTGCAGTAGTGGAACAGCAACTCTGGATTCCTATCGGATTCCCAGAAGACATTGCACGCGCTGAAAAGTTCCTCTCAATTCGGAAGGATGGACGAGTTGAAGTGGGGAGTATCTAATGGTATTCTTTTGTGCGCTAAAAGTGCGTAATAACATGTCGGCGTAGCTCAGTTGGTTAGAGCATCTCACTCATAAAGAGAAGGTCGGAAGTTCAACTCTTCCCGTCGACACTAGAACAAAAAAAGCCGGACATTTGTCCGGCTTTTTTTGTTCTTAATATCTGTCGACGGGAAGAGTTGAAAGCCGGAAGCGCGCCTGCGGGGCAGGAGAAAGCGCTGGTAAAATAGTGTATAAACACTTTTTTACGGGTCGAGAGCACTTAACGAGCTTGCGAGTTTAGTGACTCGTGACCAACTCTTCGTGGACTTGAAACTTACAGTTTCGCTACACCTTT
>CAZCWH010000007.1:0-25590 GCA_964502345.1 uncultured Candidatus Saccharibacteria bacterium
CAGAAAGAGTCACCCACAAAAAAGAGAAGAAGAAGCCAAAGAAGGGGGGAAAGAAGTAATAAAATAGGTGTCCATTAGGACACCTATTTTATTACTTCTTTCCCCAACCGGAGCGATGTGAGAGGCTTTTTCTAATGCCTCGAACTAGCGAGGTCGGGCAGAAGGTTCTTAACGATCCGCCAGCTGGCGGAGAGTTTAGAAACCTGATGCGGAAAGACATTAACTCACATGTCTAACGGACGCTCATTTTATTACTTCTTCCCTCTTACGTTATTAGCATAAATACGGTAGTCTACAGTCCTATGAACCGCCAAGATGGCCTTATAACATTCAGCGACGTTTCGTTTGAATACACCCATAACAAGCCGATACTTATCGGGGCGAGCTTTGTGATTCGACGTGGCGCAAAAATGACGCTTATGGGGCAAAACGGAGCAGGGAAGAGCACCATATTTGGTCTGATTACCGGTGAGCACAAACTTAGCGGAGGAGCGATGAATATTATGCCTCGTACTACTATTGCACTCTCACGCCAGGTGATTCCACGAGATGAGCTTGAACTCACCGTGCGTGCATTTTTTGAAAAATGCTTTAAAGAAAAAGTCTACAATATTGACCCGAAAATTGACGAGGTACTCGAAGTGGTAAATCTCACTGCTCCCCATGATCGCATAATCAAGTCATTCTCAGGAGGCCAGCAAGCTCGACTTCTTCTCGCATCAGCCCTTATTCAGGATCCAGACTTACTCCTTCTTGATGAGCCGACAAACAATCTTGATGTTGCCGGCATTGCACACCTCACTGAGTTTCTTCGAAATTATAAAAAGACTGTTGTGGTCATTTCACATGATGCAGACTTCCTCAATGCATTTACACACGGGGTCCTCTACCTTGATGTACATACACATATCATCGAGCAATACGATGGTAACTACCACGATGTGGTCGAAGAGATAAAACTTCGTATTGAAAAGGAAAACAGAAAAAATGCCCAGTACGCAAAAGAAATCCAAGCGAACAAAGACAAGGCGAACTTTTTTGCAATGAAAGGAGGAAAAATGCGCCTCGTCGCAAAAAAACTGCGTGAGGAGGTCGAGGAGTATGAAGAGAGTAAGGTAGAAGTGCGGCGTGAAGATAAGACTATTCGGCCTTTCATTATCGATATACCAAAAGAACTCCCTCCAAAGATTCTCACTATTAGCTCATACCAAGTCATTAAGAATCATAAGCCAGAGGAACGAAAGTGCGATATCACACTCAAAAAGAATTCACACCTCCAACTGGTCGGTCCTAACGGTATCGGAAAAAGCACACTTCTTGAGGCGCTTGCATCAGGACACGCAAAAGGGGAGACCGTTGCTCCACATGTAAAGATTGGGTACTACCGACAAGATTTCTCAACGCTCAATTTTGAGGACACGGTATACGACTCACTTATGTCGGTTATGGATAAGAAAATCGAAGAGGATATGCGATCATGTGCGGCAGGATTTCTCCTTGGGAACGATGTTATGAGAACACGTGTAGGAAGTCTCTCTGAAGGGCAGAAAGGGCTTGTCGCATTTGCTCAGCTTGTACTCATGAAACCAGGACTCCTCATTCTCGACGAGCCAACAAACCATATTAACTTCCGCCACTTACCCATCATTGCTGAGGCACTGAATAAATACCAAGGCGCAATGATTCTCGTGAGTCACGTGCCAGAATTTGTCGAAAAAATTCGTATTGACGAAACTCTCGATCTTGGAAAAGAACTAAAGAAGGGGTAGCACCGACCCTACAAAACTGAAAACTGATTTTACGTTTCAAACTAACGTGTAATACTGTGTATATATGGACGATGAAATGCTAAAACAGCAAAATCCAGAACTCTATCGCGTCGCCCGCGAAGGTGGAACTGAACCTGCCTTTACCGGTGAATACGTGCATACCCATGAGGATGGAATGTACCATTGCGCTGTGTGTGATGCTCCGCTCTTTAGGTCTGATACTAAGTTCGACAGTGGTTCAGGGTGGCCCTCATTTACCGACCCGGCAATTGCCGAAGCAGTGCGACTCGTGGAGGATGATAGCTTTGGTATGCGCCGCACCGAGGTTCGCTGTGCACGTTGTGATGCACACCTTGGCCATGTATTTCCGGACGGACCGGAAAAAAACGGTAAAACTTGTGACCGTTACTGTATAAATAGTATCTCGCTCAATTTAAAGGAGGATTAATCTATGGAAAAACAAGCAATACTAGCAGGTGGTTGTTTCTGGGGTATGGAAGAACTCTTCCGTACTCTCCCAGGTGTAATCGAAACTGAAACTGGCTACACCGGAGGAACAAATGACAACCCAACCTACGAGCATCATCCTGGACACGCTGAGGCAATTCTTGTTACGTATGATGATAGTCTCACGTCGTATCAAAAGTTACTCGACTTCTTTTTCCAGATTCATAACCCAACTACACTCAATCAGCAGGGGAATGATATTGGGACCTCATACCGTTCAGCAATTTTCTATCAAAATGAAGCAGAGCGACGAGAAGCCGAGATGTTCATCAATATCGTGAATGAATCAGAACGATGGCCAGATCCTGTCGTGACTACGCTTGAACCATTTGTGCGCTTTTGGCCAGCAGAAGCATACCATCAAGATTATCTGCAAAAAAATCCGGGTGGATATACTTGTCACGCAATTTACTTTGATAGTTACCTCACATGAAGAAAGTGTCTGTTCAGAGCAAAACCCAGCACGGATATGTGTATACACGCACAGAACCAATAGGAAAAAACTTTGCAAAAGACTTTAAACCACAACTGACGCCGCCAGAGATGCTAGCACTTGGAGTTTTTGGGGGAGTATATTTCGAAGATATGCCATCTGAATACCCGACTGCATGGTGGAAGAACGTAAAGTTTTCTCCTGATGGTATCCCGCATAAGGAACTTAATTATTTCAAAGTGCTTGCAAGTCAACCACTCAAGGTATGGCAAGAAAAAGGGTGGATTCATACCGACGATCCTCGGGGCTGGTTTGAGTGGTATGCACGATACTATTTGGGTCGTCGACACGAAGACGATGAACGTCAAATAAAGCGCTGGAAAGCTATGCAACGCCATATTGCACAATTAGTTCAGAACTGCCGAAAAGGCGACCAGTTCTGTAGACGTCGCCAAAGACAAGCCCTCCTCCACTGGGCATATGACTCTCGAAACATGTGAAAACTGAGAGTATACCCTGACTCAAGGTATGCTACGCTAGTTATATGAAGCAGTACCTACGTACGTATATTGCATATATTAAGGATAATCCCGAGCGATATTGGTTTAAGCGAAAACTATACGGGTGGGGATGGACTCCGGCAACTACCGAGGGTTGGCTTGTCACCATAGCATTTGCGCTCCTTATTGCGGTTAACTTCTTACATATCAACGCAACCGCGGAGACGACAAACGATGTCATAAGACCATTTGTATTCCAAACAATTCTCCTGCTTATCGCACTGATTGCAATTTGCTATGAAAAAGGTGAGCGGCCGCGTTGGCAATGGGGTATCCCAAAAAAAGACTCAGAGACAAGCAGCAGGGAATAGCGCACCATACTTTCCATGATATGGTGAGCGTGGTAGTGTTAAGAACACTTATTTAATACAAATACCTAGCCACTTATTATGGAAGATACAAATACTCAACAAGTAACTGACGCCGAAGTAATTGAGCCGGCAGTCGAACGAGAGGCGCAACCAGTCAACAGAATGAAAATTGCCATTATTATTCTTGCGCTCGGTGTTGTCACGAGTGGGGCACTCTACTATGTGCTCCATGAGCGCAATAACACTGTTGCCGTTGTAAACGGATACAAGATTTCTAAAACTGAATATGCAAATAGTGTTGCAATGATTACCCAGAATGCAACCATGCAAGGAGTTGATGTAACTGATCCTGCCATTCAGTCTGAAATCAATAATCAGGCAGTGAGCATCCTCGTAAATAATGCACTCCTTATAGGTGGTGCAAAAGCTGCAGGCATTGCACTCGATGAAGCAAAGGTGCAGAGCGAGTATGATGCACTCGTGAGTGAACTTGGGGGCGAAGAAACACTTAAGACTCGAATGGCAGAAGTTGGACTTACGGAAGAGAAGCTGCGCAGTAATATCAGTGAGCGTATTATTGCTGATGCCTTCATCGAAGCAGAGACTGATATTGAGTCGATTGCAGTGACTGACGCGGAAGTAGAAGAATTCCTCGCATCTATACAAACAGAAGGAGCTGAACTTCCACCACTTGAGGAAATTCGACCACAAATTGAGAGTCAAATCCTCGGACAAAAGCGACAAGCGGTCGTTGATGAATTTCTTGCTAAACTCCGAGAGACAGCTGAAATTGATATAAAAATTGAGGGGATTACTTCTGTGACAGAATAGCGTCTCCTAAAAAACACCGGCGCCCTTTGGGCGCCGGTGTTTTTTATATGTGCAGAATGATACATATAGGTTACACTCACTATATGGATACATCTACATACACATGGTACGCAACACTTATTAAGCCAACATGGGCTCCACCCTCGTGGCTCTTCGGTCCGGTATGGAGCGTACTCTATATCATCATATTTACTACATACGGCTATGTTTTCTATCAAATAGCGACAGGGAAACTCCCGAAAATAATCGCCCTTCCTTTTGTTCTTAATCTTATTTTTAATTTTGCATTCACCCCAATTCAATTTGGGCTTAAAAATAATTTCCTTGCAAGCCTCGACATTCTGCTCGTCCTCGGGACACTCGTATGGGCACTCGTCCTTATTTACCCGCACATCAAATTTGTTGCACTTGCGAATGTTCCGTATCTTCTTTGGGTTTGTTTTGCAACAGTACTTCAAATTACGATTACCTTCTTAAACACTGGAGCACAATGAGCACACTTACTATCAACACACCCGCTCCGGATTTTTCACTTTCTGACCAGGATGGGAAGATGCATACCCTGAGTGACTACAGAGGAAAGTGGGTACTTTTGTATTTTTACCCACGGGACAATACTCCAGGGTGTACAAAACAAGCCTGTGTCCTTCGTGACGCATTTCCTGAACTCAAGAAACGAGGGTGTGTAGTTCTCGGTGTAAGCACCGATACTGAAAAGAGTCACAAAAAATTTGAGGAAAAATTTAAACTTCCTTTTCCGCTCCTTGCGGACACAGAAAAACTTTTGGTGAACGCCTACGGGGTCTGGGCTCCAAAAAAATTTATGGGGAGGGAATTCTTAGGTACACTTCGCACTTCATTCCTCATCGACCCGAGTGGAAAAATTGTAAAGATATACGAAAAGGTGAAACCACCAATACATGCGGATGAGGTACTTCGGGACCTTGCATTACTCACGAAATAGTAAGACTACTTTGCACTCATCATAATACTCAAATCCTTTGCATCTACTTTTCCGTCGACGTTGAGATCATACCGCGCTTCGCTGCCGAGCATGTTGAGCATAAAAATACTTATGTCCGCGAGCGTGTGCGCTCCGTCTCCGTTCATATCCGTACTCGGTAATTCCTTCACCACGGCAATAGTTGCAACTGATGATTCTGGTTCCGCTACGGTCTCATTATTAATTACAGATTCTTCAAACGAAAAAATTGAATCGATAGGGAGGATAAGCGGGACATCAGTACCGAGTCCATCATGTTCAAGAATACGTGCTTCATGAAAACGGATGGCGGCAGCTCCATCACTTGTGGTACGGAACGTGATAGTGATGAGTTCACCATTCCCCGTGAATCCTCCGCGCATCGTCGTACCTCCAATGAAGCCGAGCGTCCCATCACCATTTTGATACCATGGTCGCTCTGCCCAAAGATCTGCGATTGACGTATTGTAGTCAATTGCATCGACATACATTTTTGTATGATCAAATTCAATTTCTCCTTTGAACACATTTACTGGCGTGCGTGCACTCACGAGTACCGTAACGGTGAACGTCTCACCGATCTTTACCACACCACTTGTTGGCTCGATGCGCATATCTGCTTGGGGCTCAGTCGCAATTGGGACAACAATAAAACCAATGATGGAAAGGAATGCGATGATGGCACTTGCCACGAGCGTTCCTGAGGCGACAATCCCATACCGGTGTGCGTCACTGTTTTTCATACTTTTATTATACCAATTGTAAACGTGTAAAAGTGAGGGTAGAGGAGGTATGCATTATTCTGGAAAAGCGAGTGGCATTATAAGTGGGAAGTGAGATACTACTTTGTATGGACAACGAACAGACCTACGTGAGAAAAGCGCAATCGGGCGATAGTGCTGGTTTTGCCATGCTCTATGATTTTTACATCGACAAAATTTATCGGTTCATCTTCTACAAGACTTTTTCAAAGGAGGGTGCCGAGGATCTCACGAGTGACGTGTTCACCAAGGCGTTTCAAAAGATAAATTCGTACGATAGTACAAAGGGACCCTTCGGAGCGTGGCTCTATCGAATCGCGCGTAATGCAGTGATTGATCATTACCGTACTCGTAAAGCACACGTACCCATTGATGACATGTTTGATATTGCATCTGACGATCGAACTGTGGAACAGAAAGATGCCATTATGGCACTCGAAAAAGTTTCTGAGTATCTTAAAACACTCACGCCCAAGCAACGAGAAATCATTACACTCCGTATTTGGGAGGAACGCTCATATAAAGAAATTGCAGAGATCGTCGGTGGTACTGAAGCAAGCGTGAAAATGGCATTTTCGAGAAGTATCCGTGATGTGCGAGAGCAGTGTGGAACGTCTGGATTGACCCTTCTCTTCATGATGCTTGCGTGTCTTCCTACGTTACCTTTTAGCGATTTTTCGTAATACATAGTATGAACGATATATTCACAGAAAATATCATCCGCGACCTCTATGCACTCGACCCCTCTTTAGAGGAACGAGATGCTGAGGTGCGTAGTATTGTGAATGCACTCATGAGTGTGAAACCTACTGTGTCGATAGATCCCACCTTTGTTTCTAACTTACGAGCACAACTCGTGAAACCAGTGAACGTAGTGCGTGAATCAATACCATCCCCATTTGAATCTTGGTTACTCAGGCTTACTCCGCTTGCGGGTGTCGCCATACTCATACTGATGCTCGTCCCAGAGATTATTACCCCAACACGTACGTACCAAAATGAATCAGTATCTTCTGAGGAAGCGATGTTTACGCTTCCCGCCCCAACAGCGAAACGCACAGCTCCCGCTGAGCCCGAGAGTTCTTCGCTCATGCTCGTCGCTGAGGATGCTGCGCTCGCAACTGATAGTTTCACAGTATCTGAACAGCAGCGTGGGGACAGTGTTCTTGTCGATTTTGTTTTCCTCACGGCACCTTCTTTTGTGGTCATACAACGAAATGACTCTGGAGAACCAGGTGAAATTATCGGTGTGAGCCCTCTTCTTCACGAAGGGCATATGGAACTAATCGATGTTCCACTCATATCACAGACAGAAGCAGAAGAAACGTACTTTGCTGTTCTCTATCGTGATGATGGTGATAGCCTCTGGAGAGAAGGTTACGATGTTCCCGTATTTGATGCCTCGGGTATCACCCCGCTCTCTGTACTCTTTAGTACGCTACCTGCATCTTCAGAATTATAGGGCCGTTACATTCCTCGATGGCATTCGTAGTACACTATATTGAGATAGGTATTCTCAAGTATTAATTACTAATTGCTACATATGGAATTTTTAAAACGGTTTGGTATTGATGGAATGCAGCTTATAAAAGTACTCGGTTTTGTGCTTCTTGGACTCGCTGTACTTGTGGCACTACTCGGGGTGACAGGCATCGAGCGTGGTGGCTGGAGCGACGTGCGTACGGAAGAGAGCGTTGGCAGTATGGCACCAGGCTATCCAAGTGCACCAATGTATGACGGGGCAGAACTTTCAATCAGAAATGTTGCTGACTCATACATGCCACCCATACCAAGCGGATACACTCCAGGTGACGATGCTGAAGCATTCGAAGTGAGAGAGTACAACGCGTACATCGAGACACGAAATGTGACTGACGATTGTGCCGCAATATTCGCACTCAAGACACGTACCGATGTTATCTTTGAAAACACAAACGAATACGATCGTGGATGTAGTTACACATTCAAAGTA
The DNA here is from genome assembly GCA_964502345.1 of uncultured Candidatus Saccharibacteria bacterium. Lineage (GTDB taxonomy): Bacteria > Patescibacteriota > Minisyncoccia > Phycocordibacterales > UBA918 > Damh-18. The sequence goes on from CAZCWH010000007.1 coordinate 8,127, forward strand.
AAAAAGAATAGCGTTGCAGAGATACTGCAGGTCGTTAAAGGTCTTAGTCCAAAAGAACTAAGTGAAAACACCTACACGATTAAACGTGAGGTAAGTGACTACACGAGTGAGGTTGAAATTCTCGAAAACAAACTTGCGTCACTCGACAGTACCCTTGCTGAGGCGATTGCTTCGTACACTGATATCACCGCACTCGCGACACGCATCGGGGACGTGGAGAGTCTTGCAAAAATTATTGAGAGCAAACTCACGATCATTGAGCGACTCACCTTTGCGCGCATTGAAACAGGGAATCAACTCGAACGAGTAAATCGTGCAAAAGCAGATGCGCTAGATAGACTCGAGTACACATACTTTAGTGTGAACATTTCGGAAAATAAATTTATCGACAAAGATGCTATCGAGGATTCATGGAAACAGGCAATGCAAAAATTCGTTCGCGAAATTAATTTCCTCATTCAGGAAATTACGATTGGATTCATTTCACTCCTTCTCACGGTCATGAAGTTTGCACTCTACTTCTTCGTACTTCTCTTCGTCGCAAAGTACGGATGGGTACTTGTGCAGCGGGTCTGGAAAGAATAATGAAGAGACCAAAAATCCCTTGGAGGAAGAATTCCTCCAAGGGATTTTTATATGCCGACCCAGACATGAAAAAACCGGGGAGCTTTCGCTTCCCCGGCCTTAGTCACAATCACCGGATGGTGACCTGACTACATGAACGTATTCTTGTCGTGTCGTTTTCGATAGCCTTTGATGAACTCGGCAACGTCGTTGATGTTGGTGGTTTCCAAATCCTCCCTATTCATTGGATTGTTCCAGGAGCCTATCCAGCACTCGGCAAGAAACCTGAGTTGCCGCGAGTCACTTCCCGGGACGACGCGGCACTCTTGGTTGGTGTTCAGGAGTAACTCGCGCGCTTCGAAGTCGGGAAGGGGAATTCTTTCTCCGCCTGCCGTGACGAGATCTCGCGCGAGCTCGGTGCGAGCAATTCGTTCCGATTTTCTCACCGGATCTCCGTGCACCTTGATGATGAAGCTCCCGAGCTTCACGACAGCCATGGTGTCATTGGTCCCGAACATAACTTCGGCGAATGAAACGACCTGCCGAAGAAATCCTGAGTAGAAGAGAATAGCGACAAAGGCAAGAAGCGTGACCACGAGCAACTTGATCGATGAGCACGCCCAGAGACACTTTCTACAGGTCATAGTTATTTCCTCCTGATTACTTTTGGGAAATCGGGAAATCGGCAGGAATTACTCCTTGAAGAACGCATCCTCCTCGGTAGTAGTTCGTGAGTACCTGAACCACATTCGCATTCGGAATCGGAACCGGATCGAGCGAACAGCTCAGCATGCTACCTTTCGGACTCGGCACCTTACCGTACATGAAGCACGAGGGTTCGGTTTCTTTCGCCGAGATTCTGAGTACACAATCGACGGTGAGCAACTCCTCTGGACGAATTTCCTTGAGGCCGGCCTTTTCAAGACCAGCAATTATTCGCTTCGTCTCCCTTACATGGTCCTTGTTCCATGGCGCAGGGTTGATTACACGAACTGAAGGGAACTGGAGGTTGGCCACCTTCGGTGCAAGCGTGATAACATACGCCTCAGTCCTCGCTGTTACCGTCGCAACAGCAGTCGTCACCCAAAGCATGAGGATGAGTACCGTCGACACAAGCAATTTGCCTGGATTCATGATGCTCCCGCGAAGTTGGTTAGAAATTTGGCGATACCATAACAAAGAACGTGGAGCCTTCTCGTACCTAGTGTCGAGAACGGCTCATTTTATACAGTATTTTTGCACATTAGTCAATGTTTTTCTCGTCCTTCACTCTGTATTTTTCGATACAGCGGTATGCCTTCTGGTTCTGAACACGAGGTTACCAGCTTTTTCCGTCTACAGGTGTCCTTGTGACTACTGTAATGTCAACATCATCGAGACAACGTACATTAACTGCTACCGTCTCTACACCCTCCTGATTTTTTGCTCGCCCAATTGGCTGTACCCCACACACCTTACAAAATAAATGTGCAATGAACTTTTTATTAAAACGATACTCAGTGAGCATGTCCGCACCACTTTTGAGTACAAACGATGTTTCTGGCACAAATGTGAGTAATAGTCCCTTTTTCTCACAATGTGAACAATTACATTCAATCACTTTTTCCAGATCTGTAGTAACTTCAAATGTCACCGTCCCGCAGTGACATGCACCTGTATGTGTTTGCATAGATAAACATTGTACAATATATATATGCGTAATACTTCGCGGTTCCCAATAGTACTCCTTACTGTTTACAGCATTCTTTGTATCGCACTCGCAATTACTCCCTACAGTAGGGAAGTTTGGTTTGTAGAGAATCTTCCAATTGTCGGCATCGCTGTGTTTCTCACTATCCTCTATATACGAGGTGTGCAATTCTCTAACACCGCATACGCGCTCATGGCGGTGCTGCTGTTTCTACACACTATCGGTGGCCACTACACGTTTGAACGGGTACCGTTTGATTGGTTCAATGATTTTTTTGGATTCGAACGCAATATGTATGACCGGATTGCTCATTTTTCAGTAGGTTTCTATGCTTACGCACTGGCAGAATACCTTTGGGTGCAAAACCTCACACGTACAAAATGGCTTGTATATCTCACACCACTCTTTTTCATTATTTCAGTTGCCGCAACGTATGAACTTTTTGAGTGGTGGTTTGCTGTAACATTTGGAGGAGACGCGGGTATTGCATTCCTTGGCTCACAAGGAGACATATGGGACGCTCAGAAAGATATGCTTATGGATACACTCGGGGGTATCTTTGCGCTCATTATTTTCTGGTTCCAATACAAGCATCGCGATTAAGTCGTATTATTGCTTTCTTTTATCAAAAGCGCATAATTTACAAATATGATGCATCACAAACTCGCTCTCTCTGTTGTATTAGTATTCCTTATTATTGTACTCGGCATTGCTCTTTGGATTAGTATGCAAAATACACCAAAAGAAGAACCGGTCGCCTGTACAATGGACGCGCGCATGTGTCCAGACGGCTCTTACGTTGGCCGAAGTGGGCCTAACTGTGAATTTACTCAGTGCCCAACACCAACTCAGGATGATATACAAACGCACATCGACTCAAAGAAAGACTTTATCGTTGTAACGAGCCCAACTCGAGATACTGCAGTTGATTCACCACTTGTCGTCACTGGACTTGCTCGGGGGACCTGGTACTTTGAGGCAAGTTTTCCTATTGTTGTTGTCGATTGGGACGGCCTCATTATTGGCGAAGGATATGCCGAAGCACAGAGTGACTGGATGACTGAAGACTTTGTTCCATTCAAGGGAACAGTTTCCTTCACCGTTCCTGAGAATACCCCCTACCGTCGTGGAGCAATCATATTTAAAAAAGATAATCCTTCAGGAGAACCCGAGCGAGATGATGCGCTTGAAATTCCTGTTACGTTTTAATCGTACGTATGTATAAAATAATACTCGCTTCATTTCTCGTATGCACTTTCCTATGCGCTCCCCTCGACACAATTCACGCAGCAACACCTGAGACAGATGTAGAAACACTCCTTCTCCAACTTCATGCAATTCAATCATATATAGCGCGAACACATGCTACTCAGACGGTGACTGCTCCAACACATAATGCGCTCCGCACCTCAATTAGAGAGGGAGCTGCATGGTTTAAAAATGCGCAAGAAACAAGTGGCCACTTCCGCTATGAGTACGCGCCATATGAAAATACCTATAGAAACGGGGACAACATCGTACGACAAGCAGGTGGACTCTATATATTAGGCGAGTTGATTCGTCGAACAGAAAAAGATTCCCTTAAACTCAGTTCTACAATAGAGCGAGCTATCTCATATTTTGAGAGTATTTCACGGACAGATACACGAAATGAAAAAGACCTTCGTTGTATCGTCAAAAGTACGACAAGCGTACGGTGCCCACTGGGGGCAACAAGTTTGGCACTCATCGGTATCCTCGGCTACGTCGAGCACTCGCCAGAAAAAGCGCGTACCTACCAAACACTCATTGACGAATACCTCACATACATTCTCACCGTACAAAAATCTAATGGCGGTTTTACCGATATGTATACGATTGGGAGCAAAAATATTGGCACCGCAGAGTCCCCATTCTCAAACGGGGAAGCCCTCCTTGCACTCGTGCGCGCTTATGCCTTTGAACCACGCGATGATGTAAAGATGGCAATCGACACCACTTTTACGTACCTCAAAGCACAACCCTTTGATGCGAACCTCTACCTCTGGATCATGGCGGCACTCAAAGATATGAATGAACTGTGGCCAAAAAGTGAGTATGTAGCCTATGCAAAAGAGTTTACGCTTTGGCGTCTTAACCGAGCTACGTATACCAATACTTCACTCCGAAATTACTGTGCATACGCCGAAGGTCTCGCGAGCGCACAGAGTATAGTTCAGGAACACCTTACCCAAAGTGAGAACAGCGTCATTCGCACTGAACTCAATCGTCTTAACCAAACCCACCTTAGTCTCCAGCTTGGGGAAGCGGATGTGCACCGAATGGTATTCAAAAATGGGGTGCTCGGCCTACATACGCTACAGGATGTCAAAAGAGCTCGAGGTGGATTTCTCACGAGTGACATGGAACCAACACAGCGAATTGATTTCACTCAACATTGTCTAGGCGCATACGTACAAACGCTTGTCGATATAGATGAGGAAAAGCTGTAGCTTTTTCTTGTAACGTTTCAGGAATAAAAGTGCATGGTCATACTATGACACAACTAAATATGGTTATTGGTGTGGTGGCCCTCATTATTATTGCAGGCGTCGTTGGACTTACACTGGCTGGCCAGGCCGATGAAAAAGCAGTTCTCACACAAGAGTCTCCAAGAGACACAAAGGAAACAACCGTAACACCTGAAGAACCGAGGGCGGAGACAAAGATCGAATCTGGTGTCACTCGTGATTTAAGTAACCAGGGCATTCGTGAAGTACCACGTTCTGAGTTTGAGCGAGGAGACACCGAGATACTTGATCTGAGTGGAAACAAACTCACTTCGTTACAGGCTGAAGTACGACTCCTTTCAAAGTTGCGTGTACTTGATCTCTCGGACAACGTACTCACCAACATACCTGCTGAGCTCGGCCAACTCTCAAACCTCGAAGTGTTGAATTTGAGAAACAATTCACTTACAGGCCTCCCGTACGAGCTCGGGAACCTCTCAAATTTAAAAACCCTCGATCTGCGCGGTAACACGTACGCTACTGCAGACCTTGAAATAATAAAGAAATCACTACCAGCATCCACAGAAATCCTTATCGATTAACTATCGTAACCTTTCTAAACTCTCAACTGAGGCTGGCCATGATAAAATTGATGGACTAATTACAACATCCAATGAAACCGATTCCAATCATTATTACACTTATTGTCGTCCTCTTAGTCTGGTTCTTCTTTACTCGCGATGGAGAAGTGCCTACAGAGCCAGCACCGCTCCCAGCAACTGTAGAGGAGACCGCGGAAGTAGAGACCGTACAACCTGCCGTAGAAAGCGAACCAGAGAACAATCGAGCTGATACAGAATTTGGAACCGATGCATATATGGAATTTCCAACTATGGATTCTGATTCTCCATTGCTGGTTGAATAATAGAATAAAAAACCGCACGTACCAGCGTGCGGTTTTTTATGTCCGTGAATGATACTTCTTGTGAATATCACGAAGATGTTTGTCGGTCACGTGCGTGTATACCTGTGTCGTTGCGATATTTGCATGCCCTAAAAGAGCCTGCACCGAGCGGAGGTCTGCGCCATTACTCAGTAAATCAGTAGCAAAGCTATGACGAATAACGTGTGGCGTGACCTTCCGTGTAATGCCGGAAATTGTTGCATACCGCTTTATGATGCGCTGAACACTTCTCGGTGTGAGCCGTAGATCCTTATTCTCCGTCTCAGAACGTTTAGAGTTCTTTCCGTACTGCACAAACATTGCCTCGTCCATGTCTTTTCGCTCTTTTAAGTAGGCTTTGATTGCGTTCCTTGCCGTATCAGAGAGAAATACCACCCGCACTTTGTCTCCTTTTCCGCGGACCGAAAACTCATCACGAGAGAGGTCGACATCCTCAACAGAAAGTCCACAGAGTTCAGACACACGCAGTCCAGTTGAAAAGAGGAGTTCAAGGATTGCTTTATCACGAAGTCCTTGGAGCGTACTCGCATCAGGAGCTTCCATGAGACGAGTGAGTTCCTGCGAAGAGATAAGGTCAAGCGACCGCTCGGGAACCTTTGCGAGTTCAATGCGCTCGGGATTTAACGACTCTACACCACGCTTCCGTAAAAATTTTAGAAAGGCACGGAGCGCAATGAGATAATAATTTTGTGTCTTACGCTTTAAGGTGTCATATTGGCGACCAGTTCGTGTCCCTGGCTGTCGATTAAGCCAAAGCCGATACTCGCGTACCATCGTTTCAGTGAGTGCATGCGGATCATCAATTTTTGCATATTCAAGAAACCGCGTGAGATAGTGATCGTAATTCGTCACCGTATGAATACTTCGCCCCTTTTCTATTTCAAGGTATTCGAGAAACAGCCTTTTATATTCCTGAAGTGATATGTGTGACATGTCGCACAATAATTATACCGTATAACGAAAGCTACCACGCAGGCGATGCGTGGTAGGTGAACAATTGTTGTACAACTTAATGTTGTCGCTTCTTTTCGAGTGATTCCGGTAGCTGCAAAGCGCTTAGTTCGCGATTATTTGAAACGGCAACCAAATGCAAGATGAACGTGAGGCAATTACGCACCGCACCATTGAGGTGTGAAATGCATGTTGCACGCTCTATATCGCACTTTTCTTCAGCAATCTGCCTTTGTCGCAACGCACTCTCCTGATAGCCCTGCCAAAAGCAAATCTGGTCTGCGGGGCTCGATTCTGCGATTTTTTTACCCAGTTCTGCGAAAGTACTCGCTGTGGGTGGAGCAATTCCTCGGTGCATTCTGGTCTCCTAAGTACTAAATTGGAACAAAATCATACGATAAACCAGAGAGAAGCATAGCAGAAAAACACTACACGAGGGGTTGCAAAGTATGTCAATTTGTGGTAAAGTCATTACAACCTTCGCAGGTTATTTCTAACGGCGTCTGTGTGCATATCTACACACGTGACGCATTTTTAAACATCATGCTTACAAAAAGAAAGAAAGAGAACGCTCTCAAGGAGGTACGGCGACACGACAGCGATACTGGTTCTCCAGAATCTCAAGTAGCGCTTCTCACCAAGCAAATTGATGAGCTCTCAAAGCACCTCAAGAAGCATCGGAATGATTTTCATTCACGACGTGGTCTTCTTCAGATGGTTGCAGATCGTCGGAAACACCTTAAGTATCTTGAACGAAAGGACGAAAAGTCCTACAAGTCTCTCGTAAAGAAACTTGGACTTAAGTAATCACAAGAATTCTTTGATGAGCGCGTCTTCTTTTCAAAAAGAAGACGCGCTCATCGTTTTTGCGAGCCGTGCGCGTTTGCTATACTAGACAGGGAGTTTCAATACATCGTTCTGTACCAGGTGTTCTAAAAAAGTTAGAAGGTTACTCATTTTTTAATATAAACGTATGTCCATAATTAAACATAAGGAACAGCGTGTCGCAATTTTCATAGACACGCAGAACCTCTACCATAGTGCAAAAAATATTTATAAATCAAAGGTCAATTTCGACGCAGTCGTAAAGGCAGCGTTAGGCGACCGAAAGCTCGTCCGAGCTATTTCCTACGTAGTCACGACTGAGAGTGGGGAAGAGCAGTCGTTCTTCGAGGCGCTGGGAAAAATCGGCATTGAAGTAAAGACGAAGGATCTCCAAATCTTCTACGGCGGAGCAAAAAAGGCCGACTGGGATGTTGGAATGGCAATTGATGCAATTAAACTCTCGCAAAAAGTCGATGCAATCGTACTTGCAACAGGAGATGGTGACTTTGTTCCCTTAGTTGAGTATGTACGCTCAAACGGATGCCAAGTTGAAGCAATCGCCTTTGGGCGGTCAAGCTCTTCTCGTCTACGAGAAACGGTTGACGATTTTATTGATATGGACGACAGTCCACGAGAATTTCTCATTGGGTATCGAACTGGAGGGAAGTTTCGAAAGCAAGTGCAGCAGGTCGTAGGAACTGATACTGACGACGTGTAGCTCGTCCCCCCACTCCAAACCGGCTCGGCGTATTAACGCCGAGCCGGTTTGTTTATATTTGTTTTCCACTCTGGTACACTGGGGCCTATTAGTAGTTGAGCTCTCCAGATAGGTAGGTTTCAAGCTGAATTGTCAGATTTGAAATCTGAAATCTGGAGTACTCTCTAAAACACATAATATGGAGAAGCGACAATATACCCACAAAGTAGGTGACAAGACACTCACTGCTGAGTTCACAAACTTGACCAACCAAGCCCATGGTTCAGTCCTCATTCGAATGGGGGAGACAGTGATACTCGTAACTGCGGTAATGGGAAGAACTGAAGATGCAGCACTTCCATACTTCCCGCTCTCAGTGGAATTCGAAGAGAAATTTTACGCGAGTGGCCAAATACTCGGGAGTAGATTTATGCGACGCGAAGGGAGACCAAGTGACGGGGCCGTACTTTCTGCACGTATTGTCGATCGGACCATTCGGCCACTATTTGATCACCGACTCCGTAGTGAAGTGCAGGTTATTGTGACCGTTCTTGCTATGGGAGAGGATGATCCTGACACACTCGGCGTCATCGGTGCCTCACTTGCCTTGGGGACTTCTGATATTCCGTGGGATGGACCAGTGGGTGCTGTACGTATCGGAAAGCGAAATGACACAGGGGAAATTGTCATTAATCCAACATACCTAGAGCGTGAAGCTGGAGTACTTTCCTATGAAGTGCTCGCGTGCGGAAAAGATGGAAACATCAACATGATTGAGACTGCCGGCTTTGAAGTGAGTGAGGATGAGGTACTAGTGGCTTTGAGTAAGGCAGTTACCATTAATGCCGAGCTTGAGACGTTCCAGAAAAATATCATTGCAGAAATTGGAAAAGAAAAACGCGCCCTTGCACTCAAGGAACATGCTCCCGAACTTGTTGCGCTATTTGATGCGCATATGAGAGCGCGAGTAGGAGAAGTGCTTTTTTCAAATCGTTCTGGTAAGGCACACCTCCATGAACTAAAGGATGAGTGGGTAGCACTCTGCAAAGAATCTCTCCCGACAGTGAATCAAAATGATATGAGTGACATATTTGAGCATGAAATTGATGAGGCGCTTCACCGTGGAGTGATTGATGGTAAGAAGCGCGCAGACGGACGTGGTATGGACGAAGTGCGTGCCCTCTATGCACAGGCCGGAGGTATTTCTCCTGTACTTCATGGTTCAGGTATCTTCTATCGCGGTGAGACACACATTCTCACAGCACTCACCTTAGGTGGACCTGATGATTCTCAGATTCTCGATACGATTGAGGAAAATGGTACCAAAAAGAATTTCATGCACCACTACAATTTCCCACCATTTTCTGTCGGGGAGACCGGTCGCGTTGGGGGTTCTAACCGTCGCATGATTGGACACGGTGCCCTCGCAGAAAAGGCACTCCTTGCAGTGATACCAGAGAAGGGGAAGTTCCCCTACACGATTCGCCTCGTCTCTGAAACTCTCGCTTCAAATGGCTCAAGTTCAATGGGATCAGTGTGCGCATCAACTTTAGCCCTCATGGATGGTGGAGTACCTATTACACGGCCAGTTGCCGGTATCGCCTCAGGTCTCATGATGCGAAACGAACGAGAGTATATGCTCCTAACAGATATTCAAGGTCCTGAGGATGAATACGGTGATATGGACTTTAAAGTTGCAGGAACACGAGAGGGAATCACTGCAATACAAATGGACGTCAAAGTGGGTGGTATCCCTGTTGCGATTCTTGGGGAAGCATTAGAAAAGGCACGTCTCGCACGACTCACCATCCTTGATGTTATGGAAGCAGAAATTAGTGCTCCACGAGCTGACATCTCACCCCGTGCACCAAAGATTCTTGTTCTCACCATTGCACCAAATCAAATTGGTTTGGTTATTGGTTCTGGAGGAAAAACTATAAACGGTATTAAGGATGAAACTGGTGTAGATGAAATTACTATTGAAGATGATGGTACAGTCTACATAACAGGAAAAGATGGTTCGGCAGAACGCGCCGAGGCGAAAATTCTTGCACTGACGCGGATATATGAGATAGGTGAACGGTTGGACGCAACCATTACTCGTATTGCAACCTTTGGTGCTTTTGCGAAATTGAATGATCAAAACGAAGGACTCATTCACATTTCTGAAGTCGTGCCATTTCGTCTTGAAACTGTTGAGGGAATACTCCGTGTTGGTGATGTGGTTCCTGTCGTCGTCTCAAAAATTGAAGACGGTAAAATAGGACTCTCCATAAAAAAAGCAGACCCCGATTTTGCAGAGAAAAAGGGCATTAAACCTCCCACGAGAGGACCACTACCAGAAAAGCATACCTAGGAAAATCGCGCTTACTTTCTCACAGACACAGTAAGCGCGATTTTTTTAAATCATGCCATACTAGTATGAATGGCAAACGATGATACGAATAACGCAGGCGGCACGGACGGCATTCCACTCATAGCTCCTGATACACAGGTGAAGGAATTTTCTGATGACCAAGGTATGGGTATCGTCTTTAAAGAGACCCGTCCGCAACCTGAGGAAAGTAAACTCGATATGAATGCACCCCTTACTGCGCCACGTATGCAGGGTGCACGACCTATCAAACGACGCTCACTCCTCACGAATACCGACGATGTGTTTGATGTCGGAGGTGCCTTCGGGGGGAGTGGGGTGGAGAGCGGTACTATCGTTACCGACAAACGTCACAAGAGTGTTGATTTTGGCGAAGCAGTTACGGAAGCATTTAGCGAATGGTACTCCAATCTCAGGAATTCATTCCGTGGTATGCAGTTACTCCAAAAGAAGGAGGTTGAGACAATTACTCCATCTGAAAATCGAAAAGAGGTCATCAAGCAGGCTGTCGAGACGAGGAGACAAGTTCCTCACGATGATCATGCGGTTGTTATTGAGCGATTTAAAACTCTCTCCCATGACGCTGAGCGTCTCACCGGAAAACCCTACCTTATTAAAAAGGACAGTGAGAAAAAGAATGCCATCCATGATGATTTTCCTACCCTGGTAAAAAAAGAGACTCCTCCTTCACAACCACGAGAGTATCAAACTTCAACCGTACATACACCGGCACCAATCGTGAAAGAGAGGCCGACTCTCGACCTGCGAACCGCATCTGTCGCTCCAACAATCGAACAGCGTTCGACCTCTCCACTCCCTCGAACAATGCCGGCTGCGGTGCCCGGGACACCGCCAATCACGAAACCTACACACCACGAAGTCAGCCGAATGGTCGTACCGCAACATGTTAAAGAAAAAAATGTCGCCCCTACCGTGAATGCTGATATCCGAACGACAGAGCATGTACTACCTACAGTCCCTGAACGCATAGCACCCCAGAAAAAATCGACACCAGACTCCGGCTGGTCATTTTTAGTGAAAGAAGATGCGTCGGAAACAGAACTGAAACCTGAACAAAGTACCCCAACTGAGGCAATAGCGCATGAGGTTGAGTATAGACGGGTGGTGGAATCAAAACCTGCAGAGAAACCAATCGAGCGTGAGCTGCCACCTACACCTCGAGTTCGCGAACCACTCGAGGTGCCACCCCCTCACAGAGAAAAAGAAGTTCCTCTCCCTTTACCGGTTTCCCCACCACCTGTACCACAGGCGACAGAGGCCAAAGAATTTTCAGTTCCAACAATAGCGTCGGTTCCACTCCCACAGAACGCCCCCGTAAGGAGTACTCAAAAAAAGAGAGCTTTGCTATACAGCATCGGTATCATACTTATTGTGTTACTCGGTGCTGGTGCTGGAATTGGTACTGCGGTCTACGTAATGAAACGCAGTGATACCAGTGAGACGCTCGTTACACCTGCTGTTGCATCATTCTTTAGTGTCGATGCACTCGTTAAAATTCCGTTTAGTGTTTCACAACCAATACTCTTGAATGCACTCAAAAGTGCAATAGAAAGTGCTCCTCGAGGGGTTACACACATATATATGAGTACTGAGGATGAAATAGCGAGTGCAAAAAATTTACCAACGACTGAAGCAGTACTTACCGTGATTGCTCCCCATACCACGAGTCGCTTTCTTCGAGGTCTCGATGAGGTACACATGATAGGAAGTGTTACCACTTCTCAAAATGAGCCCTTCATTGTCATCCGTTCCGATGCTTTTGATTCTACATTTGCAGGAATGCTAGAGTGGGAACCGTATATGCAAACTGACCTTGCTCCACTTTTTGGAACCCCTGAAGCAGTTTCTGAATCAAATACGGTCACGCGTTCTCCGTTTGTTGATGCTCTCAGAGAAAATCGATCTATCCGGGTACTCTACGATAATGCGGGGAACGAACGAATGATTTATGCTTTTGTAAATCGCACTACAGTCGTCATAACGTCCTCAACTGAGGCGCTGTCCCAAATAATCGGAAGAATCAGGTAGAAAATTTTTGTGGTATACTTTTTGCTATATGGCAGAAATACAGCACTACAAAGCGTTATTGGAGTCGGCACTCACTGAACTCACCGATGAACTTAAAACCGTTGGTATTCATGATCCTAATAATCCAAGCGATTGGGTTGCAGTTCCAGAGGCAACAGATGGAAATGAATCAGACACTGATCTCATTGCTGATGTTGTAGAAGCATGGGATGAACGACAGGGCTTGGTTGCAACACTCGAAGCACGATACAACAACCTCACCCGTGCGCTCAAAAAAATTGAAGGGGGAACATATGGTACATGCGAGATATGTGGAAGCGCAATCGAAGATGACCGACTCATGGCAAGTCCTGAAGCACGCACTGACAAGGCGCACATGAACGACGAACGAACTCTTCCACTCTAAGAACCCTATGGCAGTCGCTCGAGTACATGCAGCGCAACCCTCAGTCCTCGGCGGAAATATCGTTACTATTGAAGCAGACCTCTCACGAGGTCTGTATTCATTTGCGATTGTGGGACTTCCCGGAAAGGCTGTTGAGGAGGCACGTGATCGGGTAAGTAGCGCAATTAAAAATTCTGGATTCTCCTCACCAAAAAGTGAAAATCATAAAGTGGTTATATCGCTTGCACCGGCAGACCTTAAGAAGGAAGGGCCGCTCTTTGATCTTCCTATCGCTATTGCATACCTCATCGCTAAAGGTGACCTCAGTGCGGATCTTGAGAAATGTATTCTCATTGGAGAACTTGCTCTCGATGGAACACTTCGCCCAGTGCACGGGGTGCTACCTATAGTGCGAGAGGCTGCGCGACGTGGTTTTAAAGAGGTAATTGTACCCGCTTTAAATGCTGAAGAATCAGCACTTATTCCAGATATTGTGACAACACCTGCTCATACACTAAATGAGGTAATCAGGCATATTGATACGAAACGTGAGGATCATCTGTCACTTACCGCCCAACCTCCCACACAAATAGAAAGTCTGTGGGATGAGGGATCAGTCCGATTTGAGGATGTCCGTGGCCAAGAGACTGCTAAACGAGGACTCATGATTGCGGCTGCCGGGCGCCACAACATCATCATGGTTGGTCCTCCCGGTACCGGAAAAACTATGCTCGCTCGTGCTTTTCAAAGTATCTTGCCACCTCTCTCAACTGAAGAGGCTCTCGAAGTCACCTCAATTCATTCTGTTGCAGGAACTACCGAAGGCATTACGAGCCGCCCACCGTTTCGTGCTCCACATCACACCGCGTCTCACACCTCGCTCGTTGGAGGTGGTACGCAACCAAAACCAGGGGAGGTGACTCTCGCTCACAAGGGTGTCTTATTTTTGGATGAATTTCCTGAGTTTGAACGCCGGAGTATTGATGCACTTCGTCAACCACTTGAAGACAAAGTTGTTTCTATCTCCCGTGTACATTCATCCGCTCTTTTTCCTGCAGATTTTATTCTTATTGCCGCAATGAACCCGACCCGAGGAGGAGACGAGGGAGGGGAGTATGCTTCACAAATGCTCACCACGTATAAACATAAAATATCAGGCCCAATTCTTGACCGGATTGATTTATGGCTCCCCGTGCCACATGTTGATTTTGATACGCTCACCGAAGTACGCGATCGAAAAGCAACGGGAAAAGGTGAGACTGAGGAAGTGAGAGAGAAAGTACTCAATGCTCGCAGAGTTCAAGCAGAACGTCTCAGGGGGCATGGTATCAACACAAATGGAGAGATGTCATCGCGTGATATTGAAGAGCGCATTGTCTTTTCTTCATCCGTACGGGATCTGCTCAAGAGTTCTGCAGAAAAGCTTAAACTTTCGCCACGAAGTTACCATCGCCTCATTAAAGTTGCACGCACTATTGCTGATCTCGATCAAAAGATAGATGTTGGGACCGAACACGTCCTCGAAGCTCTGCAGTATAGGGTAAAGATTTAAAGAAACGAGAACTGCTTCTCGTTTCTTAATCTTTACCAGTCGGAGACATATTTTTGCTTTTCCTAATGCAAAAATAGTCGAGACCGGGGAGGAAGTTCTTAACGAACGTAGTGAGTTTAGAAACTTGACCCTGAAGTGTAAAGAAATCGTGACCTGCGTGGCCAAAAAATAAGGAGTGCAACGACTATATTTTTTGAGTCTGTAGCAAAATCCTTTTCCGAATGGATTTTGCTACCAAGTACAGAAGATACACTTTTTTAATAACCTTACATAAACAAAAAACCCCGCGAGCTTTTTCGCGGGGTTTTTTGTTTACATTTGTTTAAAATGGATTCTTCGCCCCACGTACTTCAAAGTGAAGATGTGGTCCTGTTGATCGTCCTGAGTTACCCATTCCACCGATTGCAGTGCCGGTAGATACTTTCTGACCAACGACTACATATACGCTTGAAAGGTGGGCATAGAGCGTTTGTGTTCCATTTGCGTGACGAATAACAACATATGCACCGTACCCACCATTCCATCCAGTACCTTTAGCAACAATCACATCTCCACCGAGAGCAGCTAGGACTGGGGTTCCAATGGCAACACCTGAGAGATCAATACCGTTATACCCGTGAATGCCCTGTGTCTTTACCGCGCCAGGGAGTGGGTTTGCAAATCCAGCGCCTGCGGCGACCGCGGTTCCTCCTGAAGTCTTCGAAGGGGTCGCTGAACGTGCAGGGGTAGGTACTGAAATTGTGCCGTCAGGAATCATGACCGTGTCGCCAACATGAAGTTCAGCACCTGTAGCGAGTTGATTGTATGAAAGAATGTCCTCGACATCCCCACTATACTTCTTCGCAATTGAAGCAATGGTGTCACCCTTTTTAACTACATGTCGCACACCAGTAATAGGGAGGATGACAAGTGTATCTCCTGGCCGTATCAAGCTTGCTGAAGCAATATCGTTAGCCCAAAGTATTGTTTTTGCACTCACGTCGAACATCTCTGCTATCTGGGAAAGCGTGTCGCCTTCTCGAACAACATACACGCTAATTTCCCCATTTGCTGTTTTTGAATTTGAGTCATCGTCCCTTTCATTGATATCCCCCTGGGATACAAGCGCACCATCTTCAATGAGTACATCTCCACCTCCCTTTGCAGGATTAGGATCAGCATGGAGCGCAGCTTTAAGTAGTGGAACAGTCTGCGCATTAGTAACTGGGGAAGAAATTTCTTCTGCTTCAGCTTTTTCTTGAAGCGAGTAGGCGGCAGTGTACACACAAAGTTGTACGAGGATTGCAATGAGAACCGGTAACGAAAGGGAAACTGGCGCGAGCGATGCGCGTTTCAAAATTGCATATGTCATCTGGCCTCTTTGATCCCGTTGGGGACGTAAGAACTCAGATTCTTGTGGTTGAGGTGTTATAAGCTATTTTTATGGACTCTCCGCAATACTTCCACTACGGTAATTTCTGAAACAAAAAGAGCGACTCGATCGCTCCTCCTTAGGCTTAGGCGTACCACTAACCTTGGTACCGTACTATGATATCGAACACTGGGAAGGGGTCAACCTTGCCACCAAACGTTGTCCACAGTGTAATTAAAAGGGTGATTCCACGGCTCCATAAGTACTTCCTCTAGCTATTTTCAAGTGCACTTTTTCATTGTGTAGTATTAAGTGTGATTCCGTCTTTGTATCCTGCCAGATGTTCGGACTCCTCGTGGTATAGTTGTCTTCTAGACATACTATGGATCATCTCGAGGGCCTAAATATAGCGCAGAAAGAAGCCGTTCTTTATACAGAAGGGCCGCTTCTCGTACTCGCTGGAGCGGGTTCAGGCAAGACACGTGTCATCACCCACCGCATCATTCACCTCATCGAAAAGGGCGTTGCACCGTTTAATATTTTGGCAGTTACGTTCACTAATAAAGCTGCAAAAGAGATGCGCGAGCGTGTCTTTGAGCTCATGCGTACATACATTCCCACACTCGCTGCTTCACGTGATTCTCATCCGGTCGTCTCCACCTTCCATGCACTTGGTGTACGAATGCTCCGTGAACACCACGAGGCGCTCGGACTCAAGCGCCACTTCGTTATTTACGATCGAAGTGATTCAGTACGCGCAATGAAGCGTGCACTTCAGATTTCCGGTTACTCAGAAAAGCAATTTGAGCCACGCACAATACTTGGTCATGTCTCACGTGCAAAGGGGGATGCACTCTCACCGGATGAGTACCTCGGCGGAACCCGTTCGTACCCCGAGCGAGTTGCAGGAGAAGCATGGAAACATTACGAGGCAATACTCAAAGAAGATCACGCACTTGATTTTGATGATCTCCTCATCAAGACGCTCAACATGCTTAAGAATCACCCCGCAATTCTTGAAACATATCGAAATCGTTTTCGGTACATTCATATTGATGAATACCAGGACACAAACAGGGTACAGTACGAAATTGCACGCATGCTCGCGGGAAAAGAGGAAAATATATGTGTCGTAGGAGACGTTGATCAAAATATTTATTCTTGGCGCGGAGCTGATATCAGCAATATCATGCAGTTTGAACGCCATTTTCCTAAAGCTAAGATTGTCATGCTCGAAGAAAATTATCGTTCGACACAAACCATTGTAGCTGCCTCAAACGACATCATTGAAAAGAATTTCAATCGTCCGCCTAAGAAGGTATTCACAAAAAATCATGAAGGTGAGCCAATTTCACTCTATGTTGCAATGGGAGGGCAAGAAGAAGCTGAACATGTCGCCCTCACGGCAAAGAATTTGATTAAGGATGGTGCGTCCCCGTCTGCCATTGCGGTCCTCTATCGTACCAACTTTCAATCGCGCGTACTTGAAGAAGCATTCATCAATTACAATGTGCCATACCAAATGCTCGGGACACGATTTTTTGAGCGAAAAGAAATCAAAGACGTACTTTCATTTCTTCGACTTGCCCTCAAT
>CAZCWH010000008.1:0-20440 GCA_964502345.1 uncultured Candidatus Saccharibacteria bacterium
GTCGATGGACGCTGAAGACGCGCTCTTCATCCTCTACACATCGGGTTCGACTGGTAAGCCGAAAGGGGTACTGCATACCACCGGAGGATATTTACTCTATGCTGCCATGACACATAGATATAATTTTGACTACACGGAGGGTGATATCTACTGGTGCACCGCTGATGTGGGATGGATAACCGGACACTCGTACATCGTGTACGGCCCACTCTGTAATCGAGCAACATCAGTTATCTATGAAGGTGTGCCGACGTATCCAAACGCCTCACGATATTGGGAAATTGTGGACAGATACAAGGTGAATATTTTTTACAGTACACCGACAACAATTCGGATGCTCATGGCTCAAGGCGATTCTTTTGTGACAGAAACAGCGCGTTCAAGTCTTCGAATCCTTGGGACTGTCGGTGAACCAATAAACCCAGAAGCATGGCGTTGGTATCATGAGGTTGTAGGAGGGAATCGATGCACTATCGTTGATACGTGGTGGCAAACAGAGACGGGGGGTCATGCAATCGCACCAATGCCGGGAGTCACTCCGGCAAAGCCAGGTGCTGCCATGTTTCCATTTTTTGGCATTGACCCAGTCATCGTTGATGCTCTGGGGGCCGAGATACAAGGTGTCGGTGAGGGAGTTCTACTCCTACGGGGTTCATGGCCCGGAATGATGCGTGATATTTACCATGATCATGAACGATTCCTTGAAACATATTTGCGGCCATATCCCGGGTATTATTTCACCGGTGATGGGGCGAAACGAGATGAGGACGGTCATATTTGGATTACCGGACGTGTTGACGATACTCTGAACATTGCGGGACGGCTCATAGGTACTGCAGAAGTTGAAAGTGCACTTGTACTCCATCCATCAGTTGCTGAGGCCGCTGTGGTCGCTGTGGAGCATCCAATTACAGGTTATTACATTCATGCATATGTCTGTGCTGTGCAAGGGAAGCCCCTTACAGAAGATATTAACGATGAGCTCTGTGAGTATGTAAAGACGCAGATTGGTTCGTTTGCAAAACCGACACATATCAATTTCGTACCCCGGCTTCCAAAGACGCGGTCAGGTAAGATTATGCGTCGCATCTTACGAAAGATAGCTGGTGGAGAGACAGAATCACTCGGGGATATATCGACGCTCGCGGATCCGGATGTTGTTGAAGAGCTGATCCTTATTATGACCGCGACAACGGACAAAAAATAAATTTCGGTTGCCCTCTGTGTTCAGATGATGATATAAACTATATAGGTTATTTTGATACGTATGAAATATTTTGACGAAACATTTTTCACGAGACTCAAGGAAGCAACAGTGACTACACACACGGGTGTGACGGCTGGTTTTTGTGATAAGGTTTTTACTCCTCAGGTGTACGAGGAGTTACAGAATACCTTTCCTGACCCTACAGATTTTATGCTCGTTGATAAGGCGGATTCGGGTGGTGGACATAAAAAATTTTATGTGGGGCCACACTATGTGACTGCAAAGGACAATGGTTCTGTGTATCATTTGAAAAATCTTCCTCCCATATGGAGAGGATTACTCGATGAACTCGCAAGTGACGAGATTATGAAGGAGATTTCCGTAGCTACGGGAACTGAAGTTAATACACTCTGTGTTTTTGGTCTCACGTATGGAGACGAGGGGTGTGTACAAGAGCCACATCTCGATGGTGCTATCAGGGAAGGTGACAATACTTCTGTTAAAGCTAATCTCGCATTCCTTTTGTATTTTAATGAGATAGCAGACCCAGTCTCTGCAACAGAAATATACGATCTTGATCGTAAAACAATCCTTCTCAAAGGAACTACCATGAGAAATTCTTTGGCCTATTTCAAACAGCATCCGCATTCATGGCATGGATTTCCTGAGGTTCCAAAAGGGCACACACGAAGACTTTTGAGTCTTACCTACTTACATCTCCCTAAGCCAACGTCGATCGATTGGTCATTCTCCCACTACATCATTTCTCGTATACAGAGATTTTTAAGACGTGTGCGGGGGAAGGCACAAAAAGAAATGTTTGGACAATAAAAAAAGGGGGTCGCATGAGCAACCCCCTTCAACCTTCAGTTGTATGAATCACATGTCGAGTACTCGCTCGATGTGGCCGGCGTTCACGTGTGCGCGCGCCTCGAGGAATACATCTTCCGACATCGCCGAGAAGTTAAGCGGCTTCCCATCCTTCCCGTGAAGTACCTTGGTGGCATCGTCGAGTTCTTGGACGTACCGCTCCATGGCACTGTCACAGACTGGGTCACCCTTCTCATCGAACGTGAGGCCGAAGTTCTTGCTGAGGAGCTCCTGCACTGCTGGTTCACCAAACATCGTGGTTCCTGGGTACGCTGTTGCCGTGAACATCATTCGATTAACCGATGACCACGCAAGGTTGTATTCCGGTGTACCAGGACTGAGGCCCTTGGTGTAGAGCTCCTCTTGCCACTTGATGAACGCAACGCTCGTCTTGAGGTCTTCGAGCGTTTCACCTGGGTAGGCCATCATCCAGGTCGCATTCACGTGAATGCCCACTTCTCGGCAATTTCGGATTCCCTCCATCATCATGGTGGGGAACTCGTAGTCGCCGACTTGTGTCATCCGTTCTTCACCGCGAAGCTTGATGATGTGCCCGCCTTTCTTCATGCGGTACAGTGTTGCCTTTGCAGCACTTTCAGCACCGACCCCGATGTAGATGCATCCTGATTCAGCCATGGGGACAATGCGGTTCATCGTGCACTCGTCGAGCCTCGTGTGCGTACCCCAGCGGAAATTCAATCCTTCGAACGCCTTGGGGAGCGCCTGACACCGTTTCGGGTCTACAGCGAAGTTGTCATCAGGGAACCCGATGAAGTCGACGCCGTATTTTCCGATGAGCCACTCAGCCTCCTCGCGAAGATTGTGTGGACTCCGGATACCCCAGTTGCGTTCGCCCTGCGCCCCGCGATAGCAGAACGAGCAGGCGTGAGGGCATCCGCGAGACGAGACCGTTGTGAGGCTCCGCTCGGTGACGAAATTTGCCGCAGACGAATTGTTCGCGGCAAGCCCCCACACCGGTGTGGTGATGTACCACTCGAGGAGGGGATTTCCGTACACGTCTTCTTCGAGGAGGTCCCATGCAGCAAACGGCAGTACATCGAGGTCGTGCGGGCGGTCACCCGCATACACGAAACGATGTCGGCCTCCAATCTTGCCATGATAGAACGGCGACCCAGACATCTTTTCGCGGATGTTTCCCGAACGCTTCACTTCGTCGGCACAGAGAAGGATGATGTCGTCACCTTCAGAGTGCCCGATAGCGTCGAGCTCAGGTACCCAGTTGAAAAACCCAGCTTTGAACTCAGTTGCGAGTCCGCCGCCAGAGATGAGAAATGCCCGGGGTGCGATTTTGTTGCAGAAGCGAGCGATCCACTGTTGCCACTTGAGCGTCGTAATCTTCCCCGAAAGGCCGATTACATCTGGTTCACCGTGCTTCCCGAAGTGGGCCAAGATAAGTTTCTCGGCTTCCTCATGGGTAAGGTGCCGCCCGTTGCGCAGACCGCGCTCCTTTGCGTCAGCGTCATCGACGCGGTACGCATTGAGGTCGATAATGCTCGGAGTTGCCCCGTACTGCCGCAGGCGTGCCGCCATGAGCCCCGGTCCTTGCGGTGGGGTATTCGGACGAGCACTTTCCCGTAGCGGCATATTGATGAAGCACACATGGACACCCCGGAGGGCGTCCTTAGTGAGCCCAGCAACACGCGTGCTCGGATGCACGTACGTTGCATCCTTGATGCGGATAGATTTCTGCATTTGGTTGGTCCTCGGTGGTTTGGTTTGAGAAGTTGTCTTAGAACATCTGTTTTGGATAATACAATGATTTATGAAACCCGTCTAGGTCACTGTAACGTAGCTTCTTCTTATACAAGGTTGGCGTGTATACTTTTAGCTTAGGTTTCAGTTATACTCACCACATATGAAAAATAAGTCATTCCCCGTAGCTATTTTGCAAGGTCGTCTCTCTCCTGACGTTGATAATCGATATCAATTTTTCCCTAAAGAAAAGTGGCAAGATGAATTTAAGCTTGCACATGAACTCGGGTTTGACGGCATTGAATGGCTCATTGACCCTAAGGGCTGGGAGAATAATCCAATTTTTGGAGACTCATTTGATGAGGCAGAGTCACTTGCAAAGGAAACATCGCTTCCCATTATGTCAGTGTGTGCTGATTGGTTTATGGAAGTGTGTATTTGGGAAGGCGACCCAGAAGAACACCGTGCGCGCATTCGCTCACTTTTCTCACACTTAACACGTACTACTAATAAACTCCTCCTCCTTCCGCTTCTTGAAACGCATAATATTTTTGAGGAAGACATTCAAGATAAGGTGGTCACCGTTCTTAAACCACTCCGAGAAGAGCTTGAGGCTTCGGGTATACGCATCGCATTCGAGACACAACTTTCTGCCCAGCAACTCATTTCATTCCTTGCAAAATTTGAAAGTGAAGCTTTTGGTGTCTACTACGACATTGGCAATTGCACCTCGTATGGATTTAATTGCGCTGAGGATATTCGTCTACTTCAAAGTCGCGTCAAAGGGGTGCATGTTAAGGATAGAAAAGTTGGAACGACCACGCCACTCCGTCTCGGTGAGGGGGATGCTGATTTTGGAGGGGTTATCGCCGCGCTCACAGAGATTGATTGGCAAGGAACACTTGTGATGCAGGCATGGCGAGGTGAAGAGTATCTTGATGATGCACGCACACAACTCGCCTTTATTAGGAGTTTTTTCAATAATTAAAAACAGATATGCAAGATTTATTTAGTGTTAAAGATAAGGTAATTATTGTCACCGGTGCAGCAGGAAATCTTGGGGTCGGGTATGTACGCTCTCTCCACGAAGCGGGTGCGATTGTATACGCGTGGGATAGAAATGTTGAGAAACTCAAAACTGCTTTTGGTGAGACCCCTTCAGCCTCGCTCATACCTCGTGTAATAGATCTCACAAGTGAAGCAGAAGTTACGGAGGCGGTATCGGAAATTCTTAAAGCACACAATCGTATTGATGGTCTACTGAATAATGCCGCCATGAATCCTGCTGTGGGCGCTGATCATGGGACTGATTTATTTGCTCCGTACGAATCGTACTCAATTGAGCTGTTTCGACGTGAGATGGATGCAAATATTGTAAGCATGATGATTACAATGAAAGCAGTTGCACCCATTATGATGAAGCAAAAATATGGTTCAATCGTCAACGTTGCTTCGGAAGTTGCGGTGATTGCCCACGACCATCGCGTCTATGAGACACCAGATAAGTACAAGTCTCCCGCATACGCAGCGAGTAAGACTGCAGTCCTGGGCCTCTCTCGTCAGTGGGCAGCGCGCCTTGGAGAGCATAACGTGCGGGTGAATTCTATCTCGATTGGGGGAGTACAAAGCCCTGGGGTTCCTGAGGACTTTGCAAAGCGATTTGGAAATATGAACATGCTTATGCGTATGGCGAAGCCAAACGAGTACAATGCCACAATGCAGTACCTCCTTTCTGATGCAAGTTCCTTTATGACTGGTACAAATCTTATTCTTGATGGTGGGAAGACTGCATGGTAGAACTCATCGTATATAACATCCTATGAGTCATAAACAAAATGGTACGTTGGAAGATATTCAAGTGTTAGCTATGGACTTTGATGGAGTCCATACAGATGGCTTTGTGTATATGACTGAAGGTGGGCAAGAATCTGTACGATGTAGTCGGAAAGATAGCCTTGGTCTCAACATGCTTAAACGAGCAGGAGTGAAACTGTTTGTCATCTCAAAGGAGAATAATCCTGTGGTTCTCGCCCGCTGCAAGAAACTCGACATTGAATGCTATCAAGGGATTACTGATGCAAAAGGGAAAAAGGAAATCCTTGTATCACTCGCTGAACGTGAAGGTGTTCCTCAGTCGCAGGTTGCCTTCATTGGGGATGACGTGAACGACATTGAAGCGATCGAATACGCAGGTGTAGGTATTACACTCGCTGATGGGCACGCAGAGGTTAAAAAAGTTGCTGATATTGTACTCACTCGAAATGGAGGTGAACATGCACTTCGAGAATTATGTGAACGTATTCTTGACGCAAAGGGTATTCCTGTCGCCTACTGATTTTTTATCTAATACTTCAAAACCTATCCCGTGTTCGGGTGGTTTTCATATATAGAAGGCGAAGCACATCAAGAGGAGGTGCTTCAAAAGGTCGTTAATCCTTCAATTGCCCTTATCAAGGGTGGGTGATAGTATCTACCCGCCACAACCACATAGAGGAGGTTAGGTATCATGGCTCAAACCAGGATTGGAAATAACAGCGTCGGTTTGGGTGACCCCTGTCTCGTGATCGCCGAAGTCGGCATCAATCACAACGGGTCGCTCGATTTGGCGCTCCAGCTCATCGAAAAGGCTGCAGCCGCCGGAGCTCAAGCGGTCAAGTTCCAGAAGCGCGATGTCCCTGTGGTCTACTCGACCGCGGAACGTCAAACGCCACGGAAGTTCGACCGGAGCTTCATCGAGAACGCCATGAAGCGTCGCGTGATCGAGGGGGTCGAGTACTCCGTCTTTCCGGAACGCGGACAGGTGGAGCGTCTCGAAGCGTGGCTCGGGGGTGCAGATGTTCCGACGTACAACGGCGACCTCAAGTATGCACTCGAGTTCGGTCCCAAGGAATGGGATACGATTCGGGCGCTCTGCGAGAGGCTCGGTGTGGCGTGGGGGGTGAGCGCGTGGGATGGGCTGAGTGTCTTTGAAATTGACGGGTTCCAACCCGACTTTCACAAGGTCGCTTCGGCATGTCTCCCGCACGAAGGTCTGCTTCGGCGCATCAAGCGCTGTGGCCGGCCGGTCATCCTCTCGACGGGTGGTTCAACGATGGAGCAGATTCGACGCGCGGTTGAAATCTTGGGGCGTAAGAACCTCGTGATTCTCCACTGCACGGCGACCTATCCGTCGACCGACGAAGAGGGTAATGTGTCTGTCGTCAGCACGCTCAAGAAGGAGTTCCACGACGTGCCGGTGGGCTACAGCGGACACGAAGGCGATTCGCTGGCGTCAGTGCTTGCGGTCTCCCTCGGCGCCGATGTCGTGGAACGGCACATCACCCTCGATCGTTCTTTGCCCGGGAGCGACCAGAAGGCAAGTCTGGAACTCGGCGAGTTCGAAGCCCTGATCAACACCATCAGGGAAGTCGAAACGAAGCGGGGAACGAGGCCTGCCCTGATGCCTTTGGAATGGGCACGGAGCGAGGACTACGAGCGTATCCGGGTCCTCCTCGGTGACGGGGTGAAGCAGGTCTTTCCTCGGGAAGTCGAGGTCATGCAGAAGCTCCGGCGCGTCTCGGATTTCTAAGATGCAGAGACGCACAAGTAGCAGACGGCGCATCGCGAGATGCGCCGTTTTTTATGTAGAGAAAATTTAGACGACCACTCGCGGTAGTCTTACAGGCGTCGCAGTAGTATGAAAGAAGAGAAAAATCCAAAGATTTGCAGCGCGAATTCTGTAAAAATTGCCCCCCAGATACCATAGATGGGAAGGAGTATGAGTAGCAAGATCATCTTCAGTACTGAAGGAATCACTGAGGTGAGATACAGAACTTTTTTTGAAGAGTGAGCGAGCGAGGTGTAGGCAATGAGTTTCTTTTGATAGAAAAGAAGCACAAGCATTGAAATTTGAGAGTACACAATTGCGTCTGCATATTTAGGAAAAAAGGTATTGAAGATATAGGGAGCAAGCAATATATAGAATGTGACAAGTAGTATGATTGGAATCGTGAAGATGAGCATTTTGTGGTAGATCGATGATCGGATGTCTTCAACACTTCGTGCAGAATATTTTGGGAAAGCCATCTGTACGACCGGTTTAAGGAGTGTGCGCGCATATCCCACAGGAATCTGTGAGAGTGCGTATATTGCTAGCTGTGTTGCACCGAGGTAATGGAACACGAGTATTCTATCGAGTTGTCCGGCTAGGATTGAGAGAACATTCAAAAAACTCACATGCTTCCCAAAATTTAGTGTTTCTTCAGGAGAGTCTTTTACGCCTGTATCGTATTTGAGGGACATACGATAGAAGAGATACGCGCAGGCTGCTTGTGTGCCAAAGTACATAAACACGAGTATAGGAATATAGGAGGTGAGATGGATGGTAATGAAAAGAAATCCAACGTATATAATTGTCGTGATGAGATCAAAAATGGCAATCTTTTTATAATTTTTCTTTCCTTCCCAAAAGGAGCTATAGATGCGTGCGCTTGCGATGACTGGAAGGAAAAGACCCATTACAAAGGTGGATATTGCCAGATCATTATTATTCTGGAGAAAGTAATAGCCACTGATAACCAGAGAGGCAATGAATGTCCCAACACTCCATTTAAGTTGCGTAATGAAGCTGGTGCGGAGTAAGCCATGTACCCCTTTAGCGACATTTTTAATGACTGCCAAATTTAGTCCGGTGAGTGAAAAGGCTGAAGCGACAGCGGCAAGTGATAACACATATCGATAATTTCCGAATGCCTCTGTTGGAAGAATGTGTGCTAAGGCAACCGCAAGACCAAAGGTAAAAGCTGCACTTACGACTTGATTCGTAGTAAGCCAGAAACTACCCGTTGTTAAATACACCATGTCTGTCTTTGTGTATTTCTCCAACGACTTAAGTCGTGAAATAATCGTCTGCTTCAAATGCATATCGGGGTGTTACTTTGCCGTGTATAGGGTACGTGGGACATACAGTAATACCATATTGTAACTCACCGACTCAGAAATAGGTGAAATAACAAATTTATAGTCATACTGATGATGTTGTATGGTCACGGCTTGCCCACTCCATTGTCAGTGAGACTTTAATTTGATACTGTCCGATAGGATTATCAACCAGGAGAGTATCGTGTCACTTGAACAATCTATCCGTGACTCAATTGCAGTGAAGGAACGACTGTGCGCTAACGCAAATATTCTCTCAATATTTAGCGTGATCGCTACGGAACTCAAGGCGGTCTACCAAAATCGCAGGAAGCTTCTGATTGCGGGGAACGGAGGTAGTGCCGCAGATGCACAGCACTTTGCTGCTGAAATTACGTGTCAGTACCTAGAACGGCGAAAAGGACGGCCAGCGATTGCACTCGCGACCGACACTTCAGCACTCACCGCGTGGAGCAACGACCACTCGTTTGAAATGGTCTTCTCCCGACTTGTCGAAGCACATGGTGTACCAGGGGACGCACTTGTGGTCATTTCAACAAGTGGCAACTCGAAAAATCTTCTCCACGCTGCCCAGAGTGCACGCGAGAACGGAATCCAGGTCTACGGCCTCCTTGGACGTGATGGTGGTGCGCTCCTCAGAGAGTGCCATCAGGCCGTCGTCGTTCCTTCGGATGAAACACCCCGCATTCAGGAATGTCACATCCTTTTGATCCATGCACTGTGCGATGAGCTCGATCAGTTCTTCGCTCGTGAAGATTCTGCATGAAGGGAATTGAGGTGGAGGGCTGGTGCAAACCAGCCCTCATTTTTATAGGGTTGATGCAAATATCGTAGCTCGAAAGTAATGCACTATAAAATTTAAGGCAATAATGCTAGTCTAGAGAAAATCTGCCATACATAGAGCTATGAAACTATCACTCGTCCTACCTATATATAACGAAGAGAAAAGTATCCCCGAGCTTTTCGAACGTATTACGCAAGTAATGACCCGCATTCAGCGATCGTACGAGGTCATTGCGGTCAATGATGGTTCAAAGGATGGTAGTGCTGAAGCGCTTAATGTGATTGCGCGAAAGCGACCGGAGATAAAGGTTATTCATTTCAGAGTGAATGCAGGACAAACAGCAGCCATTCACGCGGGCATCGAACATGCGACTGGAGACATTATCATTCCGCTTGATTCTGATTTAGAGAATGATCCGCAGGATATCGTAAAAATGCTCAGCAAGATGGAGGAAGGATACGACGTCGTCTCTGGATGGAGAAAGAATCGATGGGCAAATAAAAAATTAGTTCGTAAACTTCCATCAATTATTGCCAACAAACTCATCTCATTTGTCTCAGGTGTGCACCTCCATGACTATGGATGTACCCTTAAAGCATATCGTGCAGATGTTATTCAGGGAGTTAATCTCTACGGTGAAATGCACCGTTTCATTCCTGCATACGCGGCGCGTATGGGTGCGCGCGTGACTGAAATAGAAGTGTCCTATGCTCCTCGAAAATTTGGAAAGAGCAATTATGGTTTTTCGAGAACACTCCGAGTGATACTCGATCTACTGGTGCTTCAGTTTCTATATAAATACATGGATAGACCAATCCAATTCTTTGGAGCAATAGGTTTCTTTTTCGGTATTGTTGGAGTCGCAGCTGGTATAGGTGCGCTGTACCTTAAACTCTTTGAGGGTGTATCAATGATTCAGACTCCGCTTCCAGTTCTCTCTGCACTTTGTATTATTGTCGGCGTACAACTCATCACAATGGGAATTTTGGCTGAGATGGTTATGCGTACATACTACGAATCACAGGGTAAGAAAGCATATCTGATTAAGGAGACCATTAACCTCTAGACTATGTGTGGTATCGCTGGATACTGGGGCACGCCTTCGACTGAAGTTCTGAACTCGATGAATGATACGCTCACGCATCGTGGGCCAGATGATGCGGGGCTTGCTATCCTTGGCGAGGTTGGGTTTGTCCACAGACGTCTCTCAATTGTTGATCTTTCTCCAGCAGGGCATCAGCCCATGTACAACAGGGATGAGAGTGTCGTACTGGTATACAACGGTGAGATTTATAATCACATGGAACTGCGTGAGGAATTTCTCCAAGCGTACACCTTTAGAGGTACGAGTGATACTGAGGTATTGCTCTATCTCTACGAAGAACTTGGTGAGGCATTTCTCACAAAAATTCAGGGGATGTTTGCGATAGCACTCTATGACAGCAAGACAGGGAAGTTGCTTTTGGCGCGTGATCATATGGGAAAGAAGCCATTGTATTGGACCAGACAGAATGACACGCTTATTTTTGGTTCAGAACTCAAGGCTCTGCGTGCGCACCCGCTTTGCCCCAAAAAGATAGACCGGACTGCAGTAGCGCAGTACCTCATCTACGAATACGTACCAAGCCCACGAACGATTTACAAAGACGTCCATAAGCTTAAGGCGGGGACCTACCTCACGTATGACGGTAAAGAGGTCAAGGAGTATTCCTATAGTAACTTTACCTACAAAGAAGGAAGTCATGAATTGACTTTTAGTGACGCAAAAGATGAACTCACGACACTACTCAAGAAAGCGGTTACTAAGCGCATGATTGCCGATGTACCCGTCGGAGTGTTCCTGAGTGGCGGGCTCGACTCAAGTACTGTTGCGTATCTTGCTCAAGAAGGAAGAGCGCAACAGATAAAGACGTTCTCTATCGGATTTAAGGATGCAAGCTTCGATGAGAGTAGTTACGCACGAGAAGTAGCTCAGGTACTTAAAACAGACCACCATGAGCGGATGGTCGGCCCACACGACTTACTCGGTATTATCAAAGAGATACCTGAGGTGCTTGATGAGCCGATGGCGGACTCATCAATTGTGCCAACACTCCTCCTCTCAGAGTTCACGAGCTCTGAAGTCAAAGTTGCGCTTGGGGGAGATGGTGCCGACGAACTCTTCTGGGGCTACGATACGTTTTTTGCGCATCGTATCGGTGAATATTATGAGCAGGTACCACCGTTCATGCATCGAGGCATACAGCGTGTCATTTCTGCACTGCCGGTTTCACACGCGTACATGAGCTTTGACTTCAAAGCAAAAAAGTTCCTCTCAGGATTTGATACGGTGAAAGGTCGTCGCAATACCTACTGGCTTTCAGCGTTCACTCCAAAAGAACTCAAAGACATTTTGAGTGATGAGGTAGATGAGTCAATTCTTTTTTCCTCGAGTGACCGCGCATACACGAGTACAAGTACTTTTTGGGACGGTCTCACTGCTGATTATGTGGAAGGATATTTGACAGACGATATTCTTGTTAAGACAGACCGTGCAGGTATGGCGCATAGTCTTGAGGTGCGGGCACCCTTTCTTGATGTGGAGGTGGTCAATTTTGCGCTCACTATTTCAAGGCATCATAAGTACCGTGGGCGAAGTGGGAAGTATATCCTTAAGGAGGCAATGAAGGGGCATCTACCTGATCATATAATTACGAGATCAAAAAAAGGGTTTAATATTCCGGTAGGTTCTTGGATTAAGTATGAGCTTAAGGAACTATTTATGTCCACCATCCTGGATGGGAAGCTTGTTTCAAGTGGTTTGTTCAAGCGAGAGGGGCTTGTTATACTCTTGGAATCCCACATGGACGGGCAGTTTGATCACAGGAAGAAACTCTGGACACTCTTTGTATTGGCGCTCTGGATGGAAAAGTGGAATGAATAATATCAAATATAAAAAACTAAATTTAGGGTGCGGTGAGCACAAAAAAGAAGGGTATGTGAACCTCGATTGGTCTGTGCTTAATACCCCTGATATTGTCCATGATTTAAATACCGTGCCATATCCTTTTGAGGATAACTCTTTTGAATTAGTTGAGATATTCCACGTACTTGAGCATCTCGATAAGCCGTTTGCCATAATGCGTGAGATTCATCGGATTCTCGCACCGGGCGGGACACTTCACGTAAAAGTACCGCACTTTAGTCGTGGGTTCACACATGCAGAGCATGCGCACGGGTTTGATATTACGTTCCCGCTCTATTTTAAAAAAGATTTTACCACCTCGGGATTTTACGGAGTCGAATTCCATCTCGTAAAAATGGAGATGCATTGGCTTGCATTTTTTCATCTCTTGCCTGCAATGGGGTATGGCAAAGTCATGATTGGGCTACTCAGATTTGTTAATAGTCTCATTTCGTTTGTCGCTAACCTCTCTCCTGCATTTGCAAGTCGCATATGGTGTTTCTGGGTTGGTGGGTTTGATGAACTTGAGTTCGTGTTTAAGAAAAGTTCGTCTAACTAGTTTTCCTATGTCTTCAGAGAATAGATTTGGATATGAATGGGATAAGTATTCTTGGGTTGATACAAACTATGAGAAGCAATTTCTGAACTGGACCAGTCCATACACACGAGAATTTTGGAAAGATAAAAGAGTACTTGATGCGGGATGTGGGATGGGACGTAATAGTCTCTGGCCACTTTCGTGGGGAGCGCATTCACTGGTGGCGTTTGATTTTGATGAACGATCAGTGGAGAGAGCGAAGGGGACTCTTAAGGATTTTCCGAATGCGGAGGTTCTATTTAAGAGCATCTATGATATTGCCTGGAAGGATGAATTTGACGTTGCATTTTCAATAGGAGTCATCCATCATCTTAAGGAGCCCAAGCAAGCAATTAAAAATATGGTGGCAGCCCTTAAACCAGGAGGTCAGCTACTTGTGTGGGTATATGGATATGAGGGCAATGAGTGGATTGTGAGGTATGTCGACCCGGTACGTATTCACATAACTTCGAAGCTCCCTGTCGGTTTAGTACATTTTCTTTCATATTTTGCTTCGGTACCGCTATTCCTCTTCGTGAAGCTCTTTAAAGGCCCAAGTAAATATCTAGCCCAGCTTTCAACATTTGATTTTTGGCATGTACACAGTATTGTCTTCGATCAGCTCATTCCTGATGTTGCTCATTACTGGAAGGAAGCAGAGGTTCGTGAACTCGTAGAAGGTCTTCCACTCACAGAGGTGACTGTCACACCGCCACCAAATAATTCAGGGTGGATTCTACGAGGTGTGAAACAATAGTTTCGTTGAGTAGGTTAGACTTATACGGTATGGACAGGCACCTAGCATTTCAGATATTTAAATTTGTTGGTGTTGGTGGTGGAGTTGCTCTCCTCCATTTGAGTTTTGTGTATGTGCTCACGAGCGTGGTGGGGGTCTGGTATCTTCTCTCGTCGGTTATTTCGTATGTCTGCGCGACCATCTTCAATTTCCTTCTCCAGAAATTTTTTGTGTGGAGGAATACACAGACAGAGACTATCAAGACCCAATTCCTCCTATACGCAACCCTTACATCCGTATGCCTGGGGTGCAATGTCCTCCTTATGTACGTCCTCGTAAGTCTCTTAGGGTGGCAATATTTGATTGCACAAACCCTCGTAATTATGCTCCTTTCCATCGTAACCTTCGTAGTTAATCGCACGTTTATATTCTAATGTGGATAGGGTATGCTGGATAAAATCCTATGACACCTACTGAATTTACAGGAGAACAGTTTGCTTCAGCCTATCCAGAGGGTATAGAGGGCCATTACTGGAGCATGGCTCGCAATCGCATCATCTCTCGATTTCTTGCAAAGCAGGGATTAAAAGGGAAGCGGATGCTTGAGATTGGTTGTGGTAGAGGAGTTGTGCTCCGGGCACTCCGAACCTACGGCTTTGATTGTTATGGTGTTGATCTCGCACAGGGTGAAGTCCCTCATGATCTGGAGGGGTATCTCTCCTACAGTAAGAGTTTCGAAGACCTTGATGCGGGGTTTATCCAATCGATAGAGGTGGTATTACTTTTTGATGTAATTGAACATATTGAGGATGAGAAAAAGTTTTTGGAACGTATCAAGCAGACTTTCCCTCATCTATCGCACATCGTCTTTACGGTTCCTGCGCGCATGGAGGTGTGGTCGAATTACGATACCTACTACGGGCATTTCAGAAGGTATACACGTCCTCTCCTTACATCCGTTGCACGCGCGAGTGGATTGCGGTTACTCCAAGCTTCGTACTTTTTCCATGTGCTATATCTCCCTGCAAGAATCTTTACACTCTTGAAAATTACTCGATCGGTAGTGGTTAATTCCCCAACTGGAATGATGGCGTGGGTGCATAGGTGTACTGCACGGTGTCTTGAGTTAGAGTCTATAATGCTTCCTGCAAGTCTCATCGGAACTTCAATAATTGGGGTTATGACAAAAGAAGATACAGCATCTATATGAAATTCTCTTCTCCTCAATTCTTGGAAGTAGCACAAAAGCACATGTTCGCAATAGTGGTGGGAGTCACTATTGCCCTTATTGTTGTCTCACCGCATATCCGGGCTTGGTACATCGTCGGTCCAGAAAATTTTGAAGGGGTATACCCAGTCTTTCATGATGATGAAATAACATACCAAGCACGTATTAAGGAAGTTCTCGAAGGGAATTTCAATATTGGGAATCCGTATATCAAGGAGCACAAAGATGATCCATTCATCATGCCGCCTATTGCTGAAGCGCTCATGGCGGGGGTCGCGTTCCTCACGAATACCTCGGTACCATTTGTGACGAGCGCGAGCGACATCGTACTTACCTGTATTGGTTTTTTGCTCGTCTATATACTCTTTCTGCAGCTCACAAGAAGACATACAGGGATAGCACTTCTTTACACAACACTTTTTTTTATTTTTTCACTCAATACATTCGGGCGGCCGATAAGTCCACAGCTCAACGCGCTCTTTCTCTTCGGAGGTATTATCGTAATTACCCGAGCCTTTTTCTCTACCGAGCATACAGATAAAAAGTCTAATCGTATTGCTGGTTTAGTCACCGGTTTTGCCTGCTTCATTTCACCCTACTACTTCACGGCACTGTTAACGCTCTACGGTACACTCATCACCATCGAAGCATTTTTTGAGCGAAGTAAGGATGCACTTAAGAGGAGGGTGGGTTGGTTTACCTCAATGTTCATTCCTTTTGCACTGCTGTACGCCTTCTTCCATCTCAGTGCTGCAGGACAACCATTTTATGAGGAAACGATGCTCCGCTACGGGGTCATGCACACGCATATTCCGGGGAGTTTCACCAATATGATGTTTGGGATAGTAACTCTCACCGTGCTCCTAGCGTCAAAGTTATTTCTTAGTAAAAAAGATTTCATATACGGGTTAGGCGCAGTAATGAGTATTTTTATGCTCAACTGGCAAAATATTATTACCGGCACCTCTTTGCAGTTTTCGAGTCACTACCTATTTACGACGATACTCTTAGTGCTCATGGTGCTTGCTGTCATCCACACGTCACATAGAGAAACTACCCTCGTGGGCAAATACTGGTGGGTGAAGGCGGGTACGTCTGTCGGCATCGTATTCATTCTTCTTGTTATAGGAGAAAATCAAAAGAACGAGTTCTTGCACATAGTAGAAATGCCGTACAGCGTGGAAGAGCTCACGACGATGCAGAAAAAGATGGAAGTGTTCACGTGGTTCAATAACAACACCGTCCCCGACTCGGTAGTATATACACTTGGCGACACGTACGACTTTTTACTTCCGGTGTATACCAACAATCGAGTCTACTATAATTTTTATGCAGCACTCTACCCAGCGTCACATACTGAAACTGAGGAGCGCTGGCTCATTCAGCATCTTTTTGATGCAGACATGAGCACTTCTACATTACGAGAGCATCAGCGTGAATATTGGGGGAACCGATTTATTGACATCTACCAATCCACGGAAAATCGCAAGAAAATTTGGGCATGGCTAACGGGAGGTGAATACCAGGCATCAGAAATGATTGATGAAAGTCATATTGAGTATATGTTTGCACGATGGAATAAAATTTCGAAACGCCCAGTTGAAGAATCTCTCAGAAAATATGAAGTAGATTACATTCTTCTTAGTAGACAATATCCGAATTTTACATCAGCGAAAGCTCGACTTGAGAGTGTACGGAGTGTCTCCCTTGTAGCGAGTCTGGGGGCAGTAGAGATTTACAGTATTGAGTAGCTGGCGCTGCAACTTATCATCAGAGTCGCCAGTTGTAATTGGGATGAGGACACATTGTAATCTTTGCATTGTATGAAGCGTATTGCTATTTCGGGAGGGTTTGACCCCATACACCCAGGACACATTGCAATGATTGAGGAAGCAGCGAAATACGGTGAGGTGCATATTATTGTAAACAGTGACGAGTGGCTTGTTCGAAAGAAGGGTTTTTTCTTTCAACCATTTACTGATCGAAAGAAAATTCTTGAAGCGTACACGCCTCATATTCATGCAGTTGATGATACTGACGGCACGGTATGTGAGGCACTTGTGCGCATACGTCCTGATTATTTTGGAAATGGCGGAGATCGGGTCAAGACAAATACCCCTGAGCTTTCCGTGTGTGAAAAACTTGGTATCGAACCAGTCTTTGAACTTGGTGGCGGGAAGTACTCTTCGAGTTCAGCATTAAACGCAAAACAGCGAGTCGTAACCCGATGGGGTTGGTATGACGTCATCTTGGATATGCATACGCTCAAGGTGAAAATGCTCCATATTGAAGCAGGGAAGACACTATCACTCCAGCGACATAGTGACCGCAGTGAGTTTTTCTTTATGCCTACCGGTGAAGTACGAGTGAACCTCCCTCAGGTATGGCATGTACTCCAAGCTCCACCGGATCAGTCAATTGATGTACTCGAGGTACAGGTGGGTACTTCAGCTGAAGAGGATATTGAAAAGATTCACGAAGAACACGAGAAGTTTGATTCTGAGAAAACAAAAAGAATAATTCTAAATACGTGAAGCAGTTCTCGGTTTAGGCGGGAAGAATTTGTGCTATCTTTGTAACTTCCTCGACACTACGCAGGGTTGCATACATATTGAAATAACGAAGCTGTTTGTAACTTTCGTACGCAGTTGGTGTCCCAGGTAAAAGTGATACGGGTGGTTGCGTGTGTCGATAATAGGTTGGGTCGTAGCCTTCTTCAATAAGATAGAAGTCATAGCCGAACTGACTGAGGTACGTCTGTATTTTTGTGGCTGCAGCGAGATTATCTTTCTTCGGAAAACTAATTTCATAGATGATATCTCGTGGTGGCTGTTTTTTGAGAAGACCCTCCATTCCTTTGAGTGCGTTGTATTCGTAACCTTCGACGTCGAGAAACACTACATCGAGGTGACTAACTGAACGAGAAGCGCAGTAGGAGTCAATCGTGGTGACTGGCACGTCTTCTGTGTCGAGGTTCTTAGAGTTCTGACCAGCGGTGATGATTCGTGAACGAATACGATCACGGGTCATGGTCACATGAGCCGGGACATCGCCAAGTGCGGCTTTAGTCAGCATGATGTTCCCAAGCTCCTTATTAAGCTCAAAATGCTTCCCAGAGAGTTCGAAGAGATGCTCGATTGGCTCAAAGGTATGGACAGTCGCACTATCTTTTTTCATTGCATTTCGTGCATACAGTGCAGTCAGTCCTACATGGGAACCTGCGACGACAATGTTATCTGCATCGGGAACAAGTTTTTCAAGGAGCTGGGTAGTGGAAGGCTCCCAGAAATATGTTTGGTTTGGCCCATAAAAAAGTGCCAATCGTCCGAGTTGATCTCCTAAGTACGCATTGAGTTTAAATCCAGCTTTAAGTGTGAATGTTTCATTGTATTCTTCGCCGAGAACTCGTGTTGCAAGTGGCCACATAAAAAGGTCTCGAAACCTTTCAGGGAGCGGTAAAAGGGTAATGAAGAAGGATACGAGCTTTATGAAAAGTTTTTTCACGATGCAGAAAGTAATTTTTTAATAGTGCGGTCCATGAGTTCAGCAAGTAATTCTTCAGTGAACTGATTCTGTGCCATATGGATGGCATTCTGTGAAAGCCGTCTGCGTTCACTCATGTCGGTGAGTGTTCCGAGAGCCAGAACGAATGCCTCGGGCGCATCTGCGACCGTGAGTAAGTGTATACCATCAAAAAAAGAATATCCGGCAAGCGCCCGTGGAGAAGTGATGGTAGGTATTCCTCGTACCACAGGTTCAAACACTTTTTGTTGCATCCCTTCACCGGAGAGCGATGGAGAAAGGGCAATATCCATATCGGCAAGAAACGCATCAAGGTCGGGGACGTACCCATGGATGGTCACATTCGGATAGTGTGCATCGACGATGTGCTTGGGGACCTTCCCACCAATGATATGAATATCGAATGTATCCGGGTATTTTTCCTGGAGGAGGGGATTAACCTTTTCAAGGATGAAACGGAGACCCTGGAGCATATGGTGCACAGAATAGTTCGAACCCATAAAACACACCTGCAATTTCTTTCGGTTATGGATCTCTGCATTTTTTCCGATAAATGACCCGAGTCGTCGTAGGGGGAGGTTCGTTACATTATTACCACCAAGCCGCTCATAGGTTATTTTTTCCTTTGGCGTTATTGAGAACACCGCATCACTCAGTTTGAGCATACGACGTTCACCATACACTTTTACTAAATATTTAAGGCGGTCAATAATTGTCTTTTTTGATTTTTCAAAATAATGGGAAGGTTCATAATTTATAGAGCGCGTGATGATAGGAACATGGTGTCTTTTTACAATATGGTAGAGGGGCCAGAGGTACGAGTAATCAAACCACACTAGGTCGGGCTTGAAATCTTCGACCTGTGTACTGACCACCTTCTGAATCTCTCGCTCACGGTATTCATACGCGGCTCCATCCCAATACAGTGGAATGAAAACCTGTTTCACTCTTTTAATGAGCTTTTGTAGGGGGGTTGCATGAACTTTAGAGTAGAGTACCGGAATTATGGTAACTTCCCATTTTTTTTCAGTGTCAGGTATGAGGGCAAGTTGTCGTTCATAACACATAGTGATTACCCGCACATCGTAACCGAGTCTTTTGAGGAATATGATTCCCTGCGAGCGGTCTTGCTCACACGCCCCCCAAAGATCAAAAGGGAAACGAGGAGTCACTACCAGGATTTTCTTCATGGTGTCTATACTACAACGAGTTCAATCTGATGCCAAAATATCATGACCCCACCTGCAGTAACCTTTTTTCTCTGGTTCGGTTATACTCTCTGTGTTTAATAGTGTAATCATGAGTGCCTCGAGCGAAAGCTCATACGTGTATGCAAGAAACCATTTCCCGCGAAGATATCATTAACCTCCCACGCCTCAATCTAAAAGGGCGTCAGCTCCATGATCTTGAAGTAATGCTTGTGGGCGGCTTTGCTCCCGTTACGGGCTTTATGGATGAGGCGGACTACAATGCGGTCGTTGAAACAATGCACCTCAAGGATGGTGCCATTTTTCCAATCCCAATCGTACTTGATGTCCCGAAAGAAAATGCATATGCAGTAGGCGAGAGAATACTACTCTGTGATTCGTTTGGAAATCCGCTCGCGACGCTCGACATTACCTCAAGGTTCACACCTGACAAACTTAAGGAAGTCCTCAATGTGTACGGAACACAAGATACGCTTCATCCTGGGGTTCAGTATGTGCTTCATGAGATGCACGAGGATTACATTGGTGGAAAGGTGTCGCACATTGCGCTTCCTGTTCGACACGACTTCAAGCAATGGCGACGTACCCCAGCAGAACTCAAGGCACTCTTTAAAGAGCGAGGATGGGATAAGGTGGTCGGGTTCCAAACACGCAATCCAATGCACCGTGCTCACTTTGAGCTTGTGAAGCGCGCACATGAGAAAACAGGGGCACCAGTACTTATTCATCCTGTG
>CAZCWH010000009.1:0-20068 GCA_964502345.1 uncultured Candidatus Saccharibacteria bacterium
TGCATGCGCAAGTGTTCGGCATATATAGAGTCCGAGACCAAGTCCCTCGGTGTGTTCCTTATCTTTCGAGAGACGAGCGTATGGATCAAAAATGAATTCTAAATCCTCTTTTTTAATCCCAGTTCCATGATCACTCACTGAAATTTGCACTTCTGAACCAGTTCGTGAAAGGGAAAGTTCGATATCGGTTCCAGGCTGACTATACTTGGCAGCATTCTGGAGAAGATTGGTGATTATTTGATCAATTCTGTCAGGGTCTGTGAAGAGGTCTACTGACACTAAATTTGAAAGTATGATCACACGATCTGTCCAAATACGCTCAAATGATAGTTTTATACGTTCCAGTAGTGCAGTGACCTCGACCTTCTCATTCTGTAACGTAAACTTATCGTCATCGAGCAGCGACATATCAAGCAATTGTGTAAGATGACGATTTATCGTCTGCAGGTCCGTTTCAATTTCAGTAAACTTTTTACGTGTGGTACTACTCATCCCTGAATCCACAGTCTCCTCTAAGTGGGCAAGCTCGCATAGGAGTAACGCGCTCGCGAGTGGATTACGAATTTCATGCGATGCAATTCTAATAAAGAGATCTTTTTGGTGATTTTGTTTTTCTCTAAATGCCAATTCTTTTTGGATGCGCTCTGTAAAATTTCGGTGATACGAGATAGCCACTTCTGCGAAAAGAACGTCGATGCGGGTTCCAATAAAATCAATGAGACCTTTCAATTCCATCCCATCCATCTCGTTGAGGAATCCTTCGTCAGCAAGTTCACTCAATATCTCTGTTTTTAAAAACAACAGACCATCAATCGCGTCACGCA
Organism: uncultured Candidatus Saccharibacteria bacterium; assembly: GCA_964502345.1. Classification (GTDB taxonomy): domain Bacteria; phylum Patescibacteriota; class Minisyncoccia; order Phycocordibacterales; family UBA918; genus Damh-18. The sequence continues at coordinate 825 of CAZCWH010000009.1, forward strand.
ACGATAGGCCACGCTCGACCGCAGTCGAGGCAAAGATTTCACCGAAGTGACGGTATTCATCGATAGAAGAACGAGGGTTTTTTATCTCTGTCGCGATACGTCGGACTATTGCTTGATGCTGGTCAGCAACAGATCGAACGATTGTGAGTTCTTCTGCATCGTCCTTGATAAGCTCTACGTGTCGTTCAGTCGAGGCTTGTTCAAGGAGTTCCGCTTGCTTTTCTAGGTGGTCAGCTATGCGCGTTCGTAAATCTTGCGACAAATCTTTCGCTGCTGCCGTCTCCTCTTTATCTCGTTGGCTAGTCATATGATGGGGAGTGGTAATCAAGCCTTATGGCCCATTGTATGCTTTTCGCCTTAAGAAAGATACAGGCTCATTAAATTGACACATTAGGATCCACTCTGGCTCACAGTCAATTAAGTGAAGCTTACCTCTTGATGATGCGATATCCTTGTGAAAGTGTCATATTGTCAGGTTGACTCATAGTCAACAATCACCTACCATAGCGATGCACGAGGGGTCTATAGTTCAGTGGTAGAATAGCGGTCTCCAAAACCGTTGACCGAGGTTCGAATCCTCGTGGACCCGCAAAATGAAAAAGCCAATGCGATAAAAGAGCATTGGTTTTTTCTAATTTTGCGTGTGTCCCCGAGGATTCGAAAAGGTTACCTTATAAACTCATTCACTTTATTTTCAATGTCACTCATTTCGTCTGCTTTAAACCACTGAATGGTAGTGTCTCGTTTAAGCCACGTCATCTGGCGTTTTGCGTATTGGCGAATTTTTGTCTCAAGCTCTATAAGCATTTCGTCATGCGTAAGTTGATTTTGCAGGAAGCGTGCAATGTACCTGTACTCAAGTCCAAGATCTTCCATACGTTCAAACGAGAGACCTGCTTCGTTAAGTGTTTTGACCTCATCAATCATTCCAGTTTTGATTCGTTCTATAAGGCGTTTGTGGATATTTTCGTTTAGCTTTTCTCGCTCAATCTCTATACCAATTGTGAGCACGTCATAGAGAGATTCAGGTACTATCTCTGGAACAGAGCCGAGTGCCCCAATGATTTCGAGAGCACGTATGAGGCGACGTTTGTTATCAGGGTCAATAATTTCAGCACGTCGTGCATCCTTTTTTTGAATCATTTCGAGGAGTTCAGCATTTGAACATTTCTCAAGCTCTGTCCGAAGTGCTGGATTAGGCGGTACCTCAGGCATTGAAACTTTACCTAAGAGTGCATCGATGTAGAAAAACGTTCCTCCAACAATAATGGGAAGCTTATTTCGATTGGTGATATCAGCAATAGCTTCACGACCATCGCGGATAAAGTCTGTCACCGTATAGATTTCCTCAGGACTCGCAATATCTAAAAGGTGGTGGGGGATACCATGCATTTCTTGCTTTGTTACCTTTCCCGTTCCTAAATTGAGTCCACGATACACCTGTCTCGAATCAGCAGAAATAACCTCACCGTTACATATTTTGGCGAGTTCGATAGATAGTGAGGTCTTACCAGACGCGGTTGGACCCACGATGACAAGTATTTTGGGCTTATGCATAGAAGAACAAATATAGCACAAAACAAAATGCCGGAATTGCTTCCGGCATCTCGATCGATTGGTGAAATCAAGCACTGAAGAACGCGAGGAAACGTCGCCAGAGGGAAGGCTGCTGAGATAGTGATTCCAAGCGCTGTGGGTTTGTGAAGGCCAGATGCTCTCGTAGGAAGTCATTTTGCCTCTCAGCATCATCCGGAAATGCTTCTTCCGCTTGTGCCCTGACTCTTGCAACAGTCGAGCCCCACTGGCTCGCGGGTATAGACATGGTGATTCCTCCATGTAAGTTATCCAGGAAGAACTATACCTAATACCCGTTTTATTTCAACACAGTGTGCCGTAGGAGGGCATCGAACCCTCATGGATTGCTCCACACGATTTTGAGTTGGTAAAAGGGTGCGGGGCACCATTTTACGGTAGACCAATTCCACCCAAAGTGCTGGAGATGAGACTTGAACTCATAAGCCTTGCGGCATGCGATTTTGAGTCGCACGTGTATACCATTCCACCACTCCAGCACTTTGGGAACAATCGTAATTGTTGTGCTGAGTCTACCAGATTATACACAGGGAGGAAATAAACCCTATGCTACAATACCCAGCATGGCGTACGAGAGTAACTCGATTTTTTGGATTGAGGTAGAAAAAATTGTCCCAAATCCGTATCAACCACGGCGGGAATTCGATGCTGCAAAGCTCCGTGAACTCTCGGAATCTATTCGAATGTATGGAATCCTGCAGCCACTCGTGGTTACACGGAAGGAAATAGTTCGTGATGATGGTGCTTTTTCAAGCGTGTACGAACTTATTGCGGGTGAACGACGACTTCGTGCATCAAAACTAGCAGGACTCACCCAAGTGCCAGTCATCATCCGCTCAGGTGAGGAGACTGAGCTCATGAAGCTCGAGCTCGCCATCATCGAAAACCTTCAGCGTGAGGATCTTAATGCAGTTGATCGAGCACTCGCTTTTAAACAACTTTCAGAACACTTTGGACTCTCGCACTTGCAGGTGGCACAGAAGGTTGGGCGAAGTCGTGAGTATGTTTCAAATTCAATTCGTCTACTCATGCTCCCAGAGACGGTTTTGAGTGCACTCCGTGTGAATGATATTTCTGATGGCCATGCACGCACACTCCTTATGCTTAATGATCGTCCGGAGGAGCAAGATATCGTCTTCAGGGAGATACTCATGAAGAAGCTTTCTGTGCGTGAGGTTGAGCGAATTGCACGAAAGATAGCTACTGATAAGGTGCGCAAGAAGGATTGGCAAGGAAGCGATCCTGAACTCATTGCGATTGAGCGCAAGTTTACTGAAACACTTGGAACACGTGTTCAAATCTCGAAGACCGATTACGGTGGAAAGCTCACGATTGATTACTTCTCGCAAGAAGATCTTCAAAAGTTACTTGATCTGGTTAATAGCAATGAAACGCGTGTGCGAGGATTTGGTGGTCCAGCGACTCCTTTGAATGCAATGAGTGCTATAGCGAATGCCACTCCACTCGAGCAGGCACCCGTAGCTGAAGTATTGAGTGAAGATGTACTCGAGGCATCAGGAAATGAACCACTCTATACACAAGAAAGTGAAGAAGAAGTCTTTACTCGTTTTGATACGATTGACGTTCCTCCGGCGACGACTGAAGAACTCGATGCCGAAGTTGCACCAGTTACTGAATCGCCAGTACCTCCTGAAGTAGTTTCTCCAGAGAGTGTTGTACCACTTCCCACAGAATTAGGACCAGAGCAGGAATCAAAGGAAGAACCTGACCTCTACTCAATCAAGAATTTTTCGTTATAGCAGGATCTTTTGCTCCGAGAGATGAACGAATGCGTCTGCGTGCGAGGGATGTTTTTGCGAACTCCAGCCACTTCTGGGTTGGTCGATTTGTTTTGCTCTTGATGATTTCGACAATATCGCCGTTACGGAGTTCAGTATCGAGGCCTACAAGCTTGCCATTTACTTTAGCACCTGAAGTATGATCACCAATATCTGAGTGAATCGCGTATGCAAAATCGATAGGAGAAGCACCGACCGGGAGATCAACGACATCACCTTCGGGGGTAAATACGAAGATGCGGTATGAAAAGAAATCGTTTCGCAGACCTTCGCTAAACTCAGTTTCTGAATCAACTACTTTATGGGATTCAGCAACCTCTTTTATCCAGCGAGGGATTTTTTCTTTGTGTGGCTTCTCATTAAGCGGAACAGCAGACTCTTCTTTAGGGGCAGCTGAACGCCACGAAAAAGGACGAAACAGGGAAGGGATGAGTGTGGTGAACCATGATTTTGTATTATCGTCAGCGATTTTCTTTCCTTGTTGAATCTCTTTGTAGATCATGTGTGAGGCGACACCGAATTCAGCTTCACGATTCATTGCCTCGGTACGAATTTGAATCTCGAGAATGGTTCTGCTCGGTGTTATAACGGTGGTATGGAGTGAACGGTACCCGTTTGGTTTAGGGAAAGCAATGTAATCTTTCATACGCTTTGGCATTGGTCGCCAGAGGTCATGCACTATGCCTAAGACACGATAACAGGTTTCAATATCAGGAACGACGACTCGAATAGCGAGATAATCATAGATTGCTCCCATGTCCCAATCGCGGCGCTTCAATTTTTGAAAAAGACTGTACGTCCCTTTGACACGTACAAAGGTATGAAAATCTCTAAGTCCTGACTCGCCTAGTTTTTTCTGAATGGATTTACGTGCCTTCTCAAGCTCCTCGTCACTCTTCTTTGCCATCGGCTTGGAAATTTTGATGACACGGTCGTACTCTTCAGGATATACGTACGGGAATGCGAGATCCTCCAGCTCTTTTCGTATGCGCCCCATACCGAGTCGATGTGCAACGGGGACATAAATTTCGAGCGTCTCACGGGCAATACGAAGTTGCTTCTCCTTTGGTACAAACTGCAACGTCTGCATATTGTGGAGCCGGTCGACAAGTTTGATGATGAGGACTCGGATATCCTGACTCGTTGCGACAAAAAGCTTTCGAAGACTTTCGTTATGACGGTCGCTTCCGTAGTAGCGCACCGAGCCAAGCTTTGTGACACCCTCCACGAGAAAGAGAATTTCTTCACCAAATTTTTCTTTTATATCTTCAGGCGTACTCTCAGTATCTTCGATGCTGTCGTGGAGGAGACCAGCAGCCACTGTACGCGTTCCCATGCCCATCTCAGCGAGCATTGCTGACACAGAAACAAGGTGCGAGATAAATGGCTTGCCTGAATAGCGCATATGGCCTTCATGCGCTTTCCTTGCAAACTCGTAAGCCTCCTCAATAAGTTTCTTGTCTGCAGCGGTAGGGGATACGAGATGACGAATAATTGAATCTACTTCAGACATTTCATGATTGTACTCCTCGAGCGCGAGATGACAAGGAATCAAGGTAGAGAGTCAGATTCTATTTCCCTCCGAGTAGTACGAGTGCATCTTCAACACTGAATTTTTCTACATCAGTATTATCGGGTAGCCAGATGCGCTTAAATCCTTTCTTGAGGTATCTGCCTGATTTGGATTCAAATACCTTGAGCATTTTCTTTGTCTTGGGATGTACGCCAATTTCCTTAAGGAGCTTTTCTCCTGAACGTAATTTTTTTGGCTCTTTAAGAATAGTGAGCGCACGCTCAAAAGTAATGTCGTACGGATTGTCAGCCCCTTTGAGTGAGCGGAAGTCACCAGCGTGTCCAATGTACGGACCGAACCGACCTGTGTTTGCAATAATCGGCTCATTCGTTTCAGGATGTACTCCGAGCTCGCGCGGAAGTACGAGGTAGTGGACAGCGTCTTCGAGCGTCACGTCGCTCACGCTCTTTCCTTTAGGAACGCTTGCTCGCTTCGGATTTGGTTGTTTCTTACCCTTCACTTTCTCCGGTGTAGGTCCCAATTGTACGTACGGACCAAAACGTCCATTGAGAAGATAGATATCCTCACCGGTTTCTGGATGCTTCCCGAGTGGTTCGTCAGCTTTGATGAGTGAGCCATCAATCATGCGTGCTCCATCACATGTTGGAAATGTTGCGCACGAGAGGAACTTTCCACCGCGTCCGAGCTTGATGACCATATCCTTTCCACAAACTGGGCATGGAAATTCTTTTGGCCCTGGGCCAAGGTTAGTAATTTTTTCAATATCTTCCTTTGCGTCGACTGCCTTCTTGAACGGGGTATAGAAATCCTTAAGTGTCTTTAGATACGTACGCGTACCTCCCGCAATCTCATCGAGATTGTCTTCCATGTTGCTCGTAAAATCATCCCCAATGTATTCGGTAAAGTGTTCTTCAAGGAATGAAGAGACAAGGTCGCCGGTATCTGTTGGCCTCAGTGTGCGACCTTCCTTTTCTACATACCCACGCTCAACAATAGTATTCATAATAGAAGCGTAGGTAGACGGACGTCCAATGCCACGTTTTTCAAGTTCTTTAATGAGTCCAGCTTCTGTGTAGCGCGATGGTGGTTGAGTATCCTTACCTTCAGAAAGTAGGTCAATGAGTGTGAGTGCGTCATGAGGCTTAAGCACAGGTACTTCGGTGTCCTCACCACGCGCACGTGTATCGACACGGAGCCATCCATCGAAAAGTACACGAGAGCCGTTTGTTGCAAAATCAGGAATAGCTTCAGAACTCCCAGTTACGTTTGCTATCACTTTTGTACGCTTAATATTTGCGTCAGCCATTTGAGAAGAAACCGCTCGCTCCCAAATGAGCTCATAGAGTCGCTTCTGGTCGTCAGTGAGACCAACAGAACGCTTTGCAAAATTACTTGGACGCACCGCTTCGTGGGCTTCTTGCGCCGACTTGCTCTTTGTTTTGTATGTACGAGGTTGTACATACTCTTTTCCGAACTCGTCATGAATGAGCGCAATAATTTGCTTCTGCGCAATCGGGCTCATTGAAGTTGAGTCGGTACGCATATAGGTAATATGTCCGGCTTCATACAATTTTTGTGCAGCACCCATGGTGCGTGATGGCGAGAAGCCGAGACGAGTGGATGCAGTTTGTTGCAGTGTTGAGGTAGTAAACGGGGGACGCGGAACACGCTTTTGTTCCGTCTCCTTAATTTCTGTAATTTCCCAAGGATGACTTTTTCCAATCTTAAGGATGCGCTCCGCTTCCTTTTCTTCTCGAGGTTCCTCTACGCAGATGAGTGGCAGGTGGCCCAGGCCACCTTCTCTGCCTTGGGCATTCACCTTGTCAGTTTTTTGCCCTGTCTCGGTAAGGGCAGTAAGGACAAAGTAGTGTTCGGGAATGAACGCACGAATTTCTCGCTCGCGCTCCATAATGATGCGAAGTGCGGGGGATTGTACTCGCCCTGCAGAAAGGCCGTAGCGGACCTTTTTCCAGATGAGCCCTGAGAGATCATAGCCTACGAGTCTATCGAGCACTCGACGTGCTTCCTGAGCCTCTTTAAGGCACATATCAATGGGACGTGGGTGCTTGAGGGCTTCATTTACAGCAGGTTCAGTAATCTCGTGAAAGACGATACGTTTGAGGTCCTTGTTCTCCTTCTTAATGAGTTCAGCAACATGCCATGCTATAGCTTCACCCTCACGGTCGGGGTCGGTTGCGAGAAGGACGGCATCTGCCTTTTTTGCCTCTTCCTTAAGCTCACTAATGACCTTCTCTTTACCAATAGAGTTGATATAGCGCGGAATAAAACCGCCTTCGACATCGACGGCGTCTTTATTGCTTTTTGGTAGGTCGCGCACATGACCCACTGAAGCTTTCACACGGTAATTCTTGCCGAGGTACTTCTCAATGGTCTTTGCTTTTGCTGGCGACTCAACGATAACGAGTGTGTGACCCATGACCACCATAAATACTAGGGAAGTATGAATGTGTCAAATGAGAAGTATTAAATGTGGTTAGCTTGTTTTGTAAAATACACCGTTGTCTTCCTTAATATAGCCAGTCAGTTCGAGTTGCATCAGGATCACACCAACCTCATTGCTTGGGAGACCAAGTGCACGAATGAGGGTATCGCGGTGAGTGGGTTCTATAAGGAGTGCAAGCAGTTGTTTCGCTAATTCGCTTACATCTTCAGTTTGCAATTCTGCGCTCGTGCTATCGCTCTTTGCATCAATATTGAGTGCCATGAGGATATCTTCAGGAGTCGTCACCGGAGTCGCACCGAGCTTTAAGAATTGATGCGAGCCTTTACTATTCTCTGAGAAAATATTCCCTGGGACGACGAGAAGTTCTCGATTGTACTCTGCAGTGAGTCGAGCAGTAATGAGTGTCCCTGAACGCTCGCTCGCTTCAATAACTAAGGTTGCATGAGAAAGTCCTGCCATGATGCGATTGCGCTGGGGGAATGACCATGTGGTTGCTGTGAATGTCGGTTCAAATTCAGAGAGTAGCCCACCACCACTCTGGAGGATGCGCGAGGCGAGTGTACGGTTGGTGCGAGGATAGAGCACCGAGTCATCAAGACCAGATCCAGGGACTGCGAGTGTGTAGATATTGTTCTGGAGAGCTGCCTCGTGTGCGAGTGCATCGATGCCGAGCGCAAGGCCAGAAATAATTGCAATGTTGTACCCATGAAGACCTCGTATGAGATACTCGACGACTTGTTTCCCGTAGTTTGTATAGTTTCGCGAACCGACGACTGCCAAACACACCAGGTCAGGAGTTGGTAAATTTCCACACACATAAAGTGTCTGTGGTGGGTCAGGGATTTCCCTGAGGAGGGGTGGAAACTCGGTTTTTGCGAGTGTACGAATATCAAAATCCATTACTGCCTATTTTATCATTATGTTGACCACCTAGAATGCTGTGATATATAGAGTATAATCATCTGTATTATTTTATAGGTCTAAATCGCCATCTTTCGCTTCGCATATGCTTGATATCAAATTCATCAGGGAGAATCTCGACCTTGTCAAAATGGGGGCGAAAAAGAAGCGCATGAATGTCGATCTCGATGCACTCATAGTGCTCGACGATACCCGGAAAGAGCTCCTTAATGCTATTGAGGAGAAGAAGGCAGAACAGAATCGAGTATCAGGAGAGATTGTGCAGATTCAAAATGATGTTTTGAAGCAAATGAAGATTGATGAAATGAAGGTCCTTAAGGAGAGTATTCAGGTTGAGGAAGAAAAATTAAAGGAAGTCCTTGTGAAGTGGCAGGAGCTCATGCTCCAAGTTCCTAATATTCCCGATATGTCAGTACCAGATGGGAAAGATGATTCTGAGAACCTTGAGGTCAAGACATGGGGAGAGAAGCCTGCCTTTACGTTCACACCACAAAGTCATGTCGACATCATGACTAAGCTTGGTATGGTTGATTTTGAGCGAGGGACGAAGGTGCATGGTTTTCGGGGATACTATCTTGAACGTGATGGCGCACGACTCTCGTGGGCAATATGGAACTACGCGCAGGAATTTTTCCTTGCACGCGGGTTCGATCCAATGATTGTTCCGGCGATTGTTCGAAAAAGTAATCTCTATGGAACGGGGCACCTCCCAAATGATGCAGAGGATGTCTATCACACACAGGACAATGACTATCTCATTGGGACAGCAGAAGTTTCGACGATGGGATACTACGCTGACGATGTAATTCCGCAGGAAAAACTCCCAATAAAGTGGCTCTCGTTTTCTCCCTGCTATAGGCGTGAGGCGGGTAGTCATGGGAAGGATACGAAAGGTCTCATACGTGTACATGAATTTTATAAACTCGAGCAGGTGATTCTGTGCGAAGCAAGCCACGAGGAGTCGGTAAAATGGCATGAATGGCTCAATCGCAACACAGAAGAATTTATTGAATCACTCGGCATTCCATACCGAACCGTACTTAACTGCGGAGGTGATATTGGACAAGGGCAAGTGAAGAAATATGACATTGAGCTCTGGGTTCCGCTTGAAGAGAGGTATCGCGAGATAAGTTCAGCATCATACTTCCACGACTTCCAAACACGTCGTTTCAATATTCGGTATAAGGATGCTGAAGGTAAAATGCGTTATGCACACTCTCTCAATTGCACCGCAATTCCAACCCCACGAATTCTTGTATCTCTTGTAGAGAATTTTCAGCAAGCTGATGGAAGCGTTCGTGTACCCGCGGTACTGCAGAAATACTTTGGTAAAGATGTAATACAATAGGGCGATGCCCCTATTTAGAAGGAAGCCACGAGACTGGAGACGGAATAAAGTCGCAGAACCAAATATTTGGAGACAAATAGCGTGGGGGGTGTTTTCTATTGTGATCGTCATACTCGTCGTTGCCGCAATATGGTATCTCACTCGACTCTCAGGAGTGACTATCGTTGACGTAGCTGTACGAGGTGGTGAGACAATATCCCATGAAGTAGTCCGATCAAAGATCAAAGATGAGCTCAAGGGGACTTACTGGCGCGTTATACCGTACACCTTCAGTTACCTGTATCCACACGACCGTATTGTTGATGTCATCAGTGCTACCCCACGAATACACGATGTCATAGTTGAGAGAACATCTCGGACCAAGCTCGCCGTATCGTTTGAAGAGTATCTACCTGCGGGTTTATGGTGCATGACGACTGATGAGAACGCAGACTGCTACTTCCTTGATGAACGGGGGTTTGCTTTTTCGCCTGCGCCACCGCTTAGAGGAGGTACGCTCACACGACATGTGATAGAGGGAAAGACAGCGTTCAAAGAAGAGCAAATACTAACACCAGAACTATTTGCAATGACAAAAGAATTTGCTGAACGACTTGCAACAGAGCTCAATTTACGCGTTACCAATATCACCCATAGTACTGAGGGAGATAGTACGTATCACATTAATGGAGGTGGAGATCTTTTCGTAACAACAGAAATTAATATTGAAGAAACACTTAAAAATTTAAGAGCGATTCTTGAGTCAAAGGAATTCAATCACCTTGAACCTGGAAATTTTAGATACATTGATCTTCGCTTCGGTGGGAAGATATTTGTAAACGAGGAATTAGAACCAGTGTCTACCACAACTGAAGATGTAGCATCAAGTACATAATTGAAATCGGCGTACCCCGTGGGGTACGCCGACGACACGCCGCTACTTTCTGGACAACAACTCCCAATCTGCCTTCATGGGTGGCCCGAGTTTTGTCACAGTCAGAGAAACGGCGAGCCCGGCTACTACGAGGCCCCACAGGCTTTCGAGGGGCGTCTTTCCGGTAGCTATCGCCGAGTAGACCATGATGCTAAAGAGTGCCAGCATGACTCCCATAATGACGAGCCACATCAGCACCAACAAGACGTTACCGAAGAGGTGTATGAGCTTCACGATAACCCTTTCAAGGTTGACTAAGTCTGTATTTAGCTTACATTTGAAATTTCAAGACGTAAAGAGCCACCATTAAACTATGTCCTTCTGGGAAAAACTACCAAAACCACTCATCGTACTGGCGCCTATGGCGGATGTTACTGATGCTGCCTTCAGGAAGATGATTGCAAAGTACAGTGCGCATGAGCGCCCTGACGGTACTATTGGTGGTCCAGACGTTATGTGGACAGAATTTGTCTCAGCAGACGGCCTCATGCGCGCAACCCCAGAGGGGAAGGAAAAGCTTAAGGCAGACCTCATATATGGAGAAACAGAACGACCTATTGTTGCTCAGCTTTTCAGTTCACGTCCTGAGTATATGGAGGGTGCGGCACGACTTGTGAAAGAGCTTGGATTCGATGGTATTGATATCAATATGGGGTGCCCTGATAAAAGTATTGAGAAGCAAGGGTGTGGCGCGGCAATGATTAAAGATCCAGCGCGTGCACGTGAAATTATTTTGGCTGCGCGACGTGGTGGGGACGGGCTCCCTGTTTCGGTAAAAACACGAATCGGCTACAACAAAGATGAGCTTGAGGTGTGGCTCCCTGAATTACTTAAAGAATCACCTGCTGCGATAACGGTACATGCACGCACGCGAAAAGAGATGTCAAAGGTACCAGCACGCTGGGAGCGAGTCGCACGCGCTGTTGAGATTCGGAATGAGCAACAAAGTAATACACTCATTTTTGGTAATGGCGATGTGCTTTCGCGTGCAGATGCGGAAAAAAAGATTCGCGACACCGGTGCTGATGGAGCTATGCTCGGGAGAGCATTATTTGGAAATCCATGGCTTTTCAATCCTGAAAAAGATTTTGCAACTATTCCTGTTTCTACTCGGCTACAGGTCATGGTCGAGCACACCAAACTTTTCAGTGAACTTTTACCACACAAGAACTTTGCTGTAATGAAGAAACATTACAAAGCATATGTACAGGGTTTTTTGGGCGCAAAGGAGCTCCGTGTGTCACTCATGGAGACAGAAACAGCAACAGAAGTTGAGGCAGTTGTGAACAGTTGGCTCAACACGAGCGCTCAGCATTCTTCCTGATTTGCTACAATGTAAAAGATGAGTGAGGTATTACAAGCCAACATATTTTTCTTAATTACCGGAATTGCGGTAATCGTCTTCACGATGCTTTTATGCGTTGCGCTCTATCATGTAATACGTATCCTTAAATCAATACGCAGGATTGCTGACCGTATCGAAGCAGGGAGTGAAATTATTGCAGAGGACATGGCGCACTTCAGAGCATACTTTGCTGAGGAAAGCGTTCTTTCAAGAATCATAAAGAAAATTTTTGGTGGAAGTGGACGACCTTCCTCACGCTCACAGAAAGGTACTTCGACGCGGTCATCGGCGAAGTCAGAATTAAAAATTAAAGACGAAGATTAGAAAACAATATGGCACAGAAAAAAACTAAGAAAGAACTTTCAGGAGTTCAGAAAGTCGGTATTGGAGTTGGGCTCACCGCTGCGGCGGTCGCAGCTGCAGGTGCATATTTCCTCTACGGAAGTAAGGAAGCTCCTAAGAATCGAACGAAAGTAAAGAGCTGGATGCTTAAGGCAAAGGCAGATGTACTTGAATCACTTGAAAAAGCTGAACAAATAACTGAAGAGGAGTACAAGGCTATCGTAGAAGCCGTGGGTGGTGCATATAGCACTGTACAGAATGCAACTTCAGGCGAGATCAAGGATTTTAAAAAGGAAATGAAAGATCATTGGGGAAAAATTCAAAAAAGTGGTGTTATGAAGAAAGCTGTTGCTGTTGCAAAAAAGGCGCCTGCAAAAGCAGTTAAAAACGTGGCAAAGAAGGCAAGTAAGCCAGTTGCTAAGAAAGCGACAAAGAAGGCGTAAGTTACTACATTCAGACAGGGTTCTGTATCAACAGGACCAAAGATACCGCGTCACCTTGGACGCGGTATTCTATATATGTGCGCAATAGAATTGGAATCATTTTACTAGTCGTGTGTGCCGTGGTCCTTGTTATTAGTGGCCATCATGATGAGCTCACCCGTGCTCCAGAGAGTACCGACGAAGCTGCGATAGCAATACCGGTTTACTCGGCGGAGATGACAACTGATACATGGGGAATTTTTAATCCTGAAACGGGGGAAATCATTGCCGGGAGGAATGTAGGGATAGAACATGCGATTGCTTCGGTTACGAAATTGTTTACTGCATATGCTGTTCTTGAAAGTGAGAAGAAAGAAGCACCCGTGACTGTCTTGTGGTCCGATTTGAATGCTGAAGGGCGTGCGGGGAAACTCAGATATGGACAACAATTGAAATTAGACGAACTCCTCTTTCCGCTTCTCCTTGAATCATCAAATGACGCAGGCGAAGCCATTAGTCGTTCACTTGGAAGTGAGTTTAAGAGTAGTGTAGAAAGTCTTAAAACTGAGCTCGCACTCGACCATACGTACATCAACGATGCCACCGGCCTCAGTGATTTGAATGTTTCAAATATCAACGACCTCGCAAAGTTTTATGCACACCTCAAAGCAGTGCACCCACGTATCAGTGACATCACACAACTACGTCTCTATATTGGTGATGAAGTTGGGTGGGTCAATAATGATCCTGCTCGCGCACTCTCAAACTTCACGGGAGGGAAGCATGGTTTTACTGATACAGCAGGAAGAACTTTTGTGGGGACATTTGCACGCTCAAGTGGGGACACCGATATAGGAATAATATTACTCGGGAGCACAAACCTGACTTCAGACATCACGACAGCCCTTAATTATGTAGAGAATCACCCAACCCTTTCAATTTGCTATAATGCGGGCACTTGTCCGCGGATGCAGGAAGTTGTTACGTACGACAGCGAGGCGCGGTAGGGTCAGGAGAGCGAATTACTATAAGAAATACAACACCGTATGTCAGACACATCAACTGCACTGTATCGAAAATATAGACCATTACAATTCTCAGATGTTCGCAATCAAGAGCATATTGTGTCTGTACTTGAAGGTGCAATCTTAAAAGGTACCATTCCGCATGCACTCCTCTTTACAGGTTCGCGCGGTACAGGAAAGACTACCGTTGCACGGATTTTTGCTTCAGCAATTGGTGCAAAAGATATTGATATCTACGAAATAGACGCAGCATCCAATCGAGGAATCGATGATATCCGTGCACTCAAAGATGCAGTGTATACACTTCCATACGAGTCACCATACAAGGTGTACATCATCGATGAGGTGCACATGCTCACTAAAGAAGCGTTCAATGCACTTCTTAAGACGCTCGAAGAGCCACCACAGCATGTCGTATTCATTCTTGCGACCACAGAGCAGGATAAGCTCCTGGATACGATTACTTCTCGTTGCCAAATTTTTCAATTTCGTGCTCCCACACGAGCTCAACTTCGGGAAACGATTCTCGCGATTACAAAAAAAGAAAAATTTAAGCTTGATCAAAATGGAGCAGACCTCATTGCAATTGCAGCTGATGGATCGTTTCGTGATGCCTTAGGTATTACCCAGAAGGTAATGATGGCGTCGAGTGATACAGGTGCGGATGGGGACGAGGTTGCACGTATTGTTGGAGCTCCAAAAAATGAACTCATCATGGATGTTGTGCGCTCACTTGCGCTCCGCGATATAGAAATGGGACTTACCGCAATTCGTGCTGCTACTGAGAGTCATGTTGATATGAAACTTTTTGCTCGACTTCTTCTCGAGCGCATTCGCACGGTAATTCTCATTCGACATTCTGTGAAGGAGAAGGAGGTATTACTTCCGCAGTACACGCTCGAAGATCAGGAAGTATTACTCAAGCTGGCAGAGGAACAGAAGTCGCCTATCAACTCACACTTGTTGCTACGACTTCTTGCGGCAACTGAGCAGATTGGACGTACGTATCTCCCGCAACTCCCACTCGAGCTTGCCGTTATTGAATTATGTTCACCAAAAGAAGGATAGTATGAATGTGTACTTTGTTCGTCATGGCGAAACTGCATACAATCGCTGTCATATACATCAATCTCCCAGTATCTCACTGTCAGAACGCGGGCGAGAACAGGCACTCACGATAGGAGAAGAACTTCGGCAAATGAATCCGACGTTACTTATCACGAGTGAGTACCAGCGCACGAAGGAAACAGCACACATTATCGGTGGAGTTCTTGGACTTACTCCGGTAGTGAGTACACTTTTTCACGAGGTTCGTCGCCCGACTCACCTTTACGGCAAATCACACTACCATCCACAGACACTTGGCTACGTCACGCGCTCAGTCCTTAATCGAAACAATCCAGGGTGGCGTATGGCAGACGCTGAAAATTTTTATGATGTTCGTGCGCGTGTTCATGATGCACTAATGCTTCTTGAATCGTATGGAAAAGAACACCAGTCAATCGTCGTAGTCTCGCACACTATATTCATCAACCTCATAACTGCGTACATGTGCAACAACCGTGATCTGTCACTTAAAAAACTCGTACCGTATCTTTTTAAAGTGATGAGAATGCAAAATACTGAAATCACGCACATCAAGCACACCGTGCCGACAACTTCACAATCATGTGAGTGGGTGCGAGGCGCATAATTTAATGATTTATTTTTTATACATGTATGTTTAATCCAGAAAATATCCCGGTACCTAATCTCGCAGTATTTTATGCAGAACTTTCTGAAGATCAGAAAAACATTGTTGATTCGTATGTTTTGAACCCCCATCACCATGTAACCGAAGGGGATTTTATGATGGTCGAGGAAAGAGCATCTGCGACAAACGAGAGTATTGTGAAAGAACTCGAATTACTATTTCGAGCGGAAGACAATGAAGAGAAAAAAGAAATTGGAAAGAGAATTGCAGACTTGTTGGTAACCTGGAGTGATTAAGATCGCGCGCTGCGGTATGTGTTCATAAAACAGACGAATCTTTTTTTCAATTCGATATATACTATACACATGGGCGGGGTATCGCTGTTTTTTGATTACTTTAAGTGGCACTATGGGCGAGCGTATAGCTATGCGCTCACGACATGGGCTAATTTGATGTGGTTTATTGTTCACTTTTTCTCAATATCGCTCTTACTTCGGACGCTTTTCTCACCATGGAAACGTATTCATGAGGAATACCACAAGACTGGTGTAGAAGATTTTTTTGCAACCATTATCGTCAATAGTATGACGAGAATCGTAGGGTTCCTCGTGCGTCTTACATTACTCCTCGTGGGACTAGTGTCCCGTATTGTTGGAGCACTCAGCCTTCTTGTATGGTTTGCGATTTGGATGTTTCTCCCTGTTTTAATTATTGCGACAACACTTTACGGAATAATGATTCTCACCCTATGAGCGACATGCAATCAGAATTGAGACTTTACGAACCCGCCGTCGCACTCGATGGATTCATTTCGCGCAGTACGAGAAAGCTTTTACGAAATATTCTTGGCCTCATCGTTCTTTTTCTCGCAGTTATTATTACTGCATACATTGTTCATGACTCGATACTTGCTCAAGCAGTCGTCCTTGAGAGCGTCTTTGGTGATGCGCGTATATATACCGGTATATTTTTTATATTACTCTTGCCGCTTATCGTGCTCCTGCAACTCTCATTGTTCTATAACACACTGTACTTCAGAGGCATGCATACCATAACCACTGAAGATTTTAGTGATGAGCGAGGTATAACGTTTGGTGTTGGAGAAATGCTCATAGGACATGAAGGAGATGTCACTCATGGCTTTATCCTCTCTCGTTTTGGACGAGCAGTTTTATTTCGGTGTGGTATAGAATCCCCTGATATGGTGACGTATCTACGTGCACCACGAAAGCGAATTTTGAGTACAGAGTTGCCACTCAAGGAGGGACAATTTCTTGGTACATACGAAGTGGGGACATTTCTTTTTACTGCCGATTTGTCTCTTCGCGAATTTCTTTTCAAAAAAGGAATTTCTGAAGAACTATTTCTCGGTACACTTGAGTGGATATCACGAACTGACGCACAAGTACTGAATAGTGAGCGTTGGTGGAGTCGTGACAACCTGGGGAGGGTACAGGGAATTGGAAGAGAGTTTTCATATGGGGTTGCTGCAGATTTGAAACGGTATATGCGAGATATTAACACCACGGGGATACTCTCCATTATGACCAATGAGTCAGCCTATGCGAATGAAATTATCACAAAGATTGAGACAATCCTCACACGCGGGAGGAGCGCAAATGTGCTCCTTATCGCTGAGCCAGGTGTTGGCGAAATGGATATGCTCGTTGAGCTTGGGAGAAAAATGCGTGAAGGACGCTCAGTAGCTTCCATTACCGGGAAACACCTCATCGTATTCGATACAAAGGCATTCACTACGATGCATCCATCAAAGGAAGAGTTTGAGTATGCATTCCTCAAGCTCATGGTGCAGGCAGAGGAGGCAGGTAACATTATTCTTGTTATTGAAGACATCACCTCATTCTTTAAGGATACAGAATCAATCCAGGTTGATGCTCATGAGCTTCTCGAGCGTTTTCTTACTTCATCATTTATACAAGTCATTGCTACCGCAAGTCCGGAGAGTTGGCATGCACACATGGAAAAACAATCAGAGCTAAGTCAACAATTTCAGACGGTTATTATTGAGCACCCTGATCTTCGGAGCACTATTCGTGTACTTGAGGATACGGTATGGAAGTATGAGCGAAAACACACCATCTACTTCACGTATCCATCCCTTGTGAGAGTTGCAGAAAGCGCCGATCAGTACCTCGTGGATGGGGTGATGCCCGATAAGGCACTTGGGCTACTCGCTGAGGTTGCAATAAAAGCAAATCAGAGCCGTAGCATGCGCGTTACTCCCGAGTTTGTTGATAGTTGTGTAAGCCAGAAAACGGGTATCCCGACTGGCCCCGTACGTGAAGGTGAACGTGAGTTACTTATTCATTTGGAGGAGAGACTCCACGAACGAGTCGTTGGACAAGAAGACGCAATTAAAGTCATTGCAAGTACAATGCGTCGCTCTCGAGCAGGAATTCAAAACAAGGAACGACCAATCGGTTCTTTTCTTTTTCTTGGTTCAACAGGTGTTGGGAAAACTGAGACTGCAAAAGCACTTGCACACGTATTTTTTGGAAGCGAGGAACGTATGATTCGCTTCGACATGTCAGAATTTAGTGATAGTGGGGCGCTTGCACACCTACTTGGCGATGAGCGAACCACAGGGGTCCTTGCGAGTGCACTCCACGATTATCCCTATGGTGTCGTGCTTCTTGATGAGTTTGAAAAAGCTTCCGGGGAAGTACACGATCTGTTCCTCCAAATACTCGATGAGGGATTCTTTACGGATTCTCATGGGAGACGTATCAATGCACGTAACGCAATATTCATTGCTACTTCAAACGCTGGAAGTGATCGTATCTGGGAACTGGTACGTAGGCGGGAACGACCAGCACTTGCGAAAGATGCAATTGTTGACGCCATCATCAAGGACAATATTTTTAAACCAGAGTTGATTAACCGCTTTGATAATGTTGTCATTTTTGAGACGCTCTCCGACATACAGCAAAAGAAAATTGCATCGCTCATGCTTGAGGAGCTTAGAGCACGCCTCAAGAAAAAAGGGTTTGAGCTCGTAGTTACTGATGTGCTCCTTGATGCAGTTATGAAAGAGGGTACAGATCCTGAATTTGGTGCCCGGCCGATGCGAAGAGCTATACAGGATGTTATTGAAGAAAAAATTGCGTTTAAGATTCTTGAGGAGCGCCTAAAACCTGGAGATACGATACAACTCACCGAGCGGGACTTTGTCTAGACTATATTTACTCAACAAGCAGTGCATTATTAGACTCAATGAGCATTTTTGCCTTCTGAGCTTCATCAATCGGGGTTTCGCTCACGGTGCCGTCTTGTTGTGGAGTTGGTGTAACAAGGTGTGCATCACTTTCAAGACTTTGGAGGCTCCACCAAACACCAATCCCTATTGCGAGACCTACTGAGAGTAATGAGAATATGATTTTCATTAAGGTAGTATACGTTCTACTAACTAGCTCCTGAAGAGGGGATGTGAAGGTTTGTAGTGCTTTGGGTCTTCGAGGTAGCGCTTGTAGTGCTCTGGGATTTTATTGAGCGCCTGCCCACCGAGATTAATGAAATCAACAGCACCGAGCTCTTTCGCGCGTCGTACCTTACTTTCCTCAAAGAAACTCGTGAGTACGAATATTGGAATAGTGTGAGTACGAATATCTGACTTCAGTTTTTCGATTGCCTCAAAGCCGTCTCTTTCCATGCTAATGCCTTGCTTCCCGAGCATGAGGTCCATAGAGATAATATCGGGAGCAAGATTGCTCACTGCTTCAGGGAAATATCCGTCAGCGTCACTTATGAGTACGACATCAAACCCTGCATTCTGAAAAGCATCTCGATAAAGGGGATGATTATCTGGGTTATCCTCAATGATGAGG
>CAZCWH010000010.1:0-19331 GCA_964502345.1 uncultured Candidatus Saccharibacteria bacterium
CTTGCGGACACTTCATATGAATCAACACAAGTGACATTCACCATATTCTCAACTTCGCTCATGCCCTTGGGACACTTAGCTGACTGGGTATGTATGACTTGTGAAAGAAGTGTCCCTTCTGAGCCAGTGAGTGTGTCAGCAGCATCAATGCCAAGTGCAGTTACAATAACTGCACCAACAATAACAAGCGTGGTTTTCCACCATTTCATACACCAAGTATACGCTCCTTATTACATCTACATAACATCTTCTACACAGCGGAATCCTACTCCCTGACTTGCAAACGACGTCAAAACCGATGCGTTCATAGCATAGAGACCAGCGTCACTCTCGCTTCCATAAAATCCTCCTCGAATCATTCCAAAAACTCCTACTGGCTCAGTCCAAATATAATCAGCCCCATAGAGTTGTTCTGGTGCCTCCGCAGAAGTAATCGCAATACCGTTTGAATCAACTGAAGTCACATAGCCATCAGCAGGGAGTGCACGCCCATCGAACATACTGTCAGTTACAGTTTCATCAACCCACTCCCAGACGTTCCCAATCATATCGTATACTTCACTTCCCGATATACAGGAGTCTGTTCCTGTGACCTCTCGTGCAGTCGTATCAATTACACAGGAATCAGGATTCGTCCCCAGTGCAAGTGCATACCACTCTTCACCGGTCGGGATTCGCTTACCTGCTCCTGCACACATGCGTTCCGCCTGCGGGAGTGAAATGAAGCTCCACGGAAGAGCTCCTTTTACTGATGCAGCGTAACAGTCTCCGATATTTGCATTCTTCTCACTCTCATACATGGTGAGTGGATTTTGAAATGGACACTTTTCAGATGGGCTTGCTTCAAACTGATCAACACACAGGATATTTCCATTATGCTTAAATGCCACCATGCCTTCCCTACATACTAAACCCTCTTTTGCTCCTCCAATACCAGCAATATTCCCGTCGATACCTCGCAATGTGTCAGATGCAAAAATACCAAGCGTCGAGACAAAGACCGCTCCAAGTACGGTGAGTGTACCTTTAAGCAGCTTGCTTCTCATATCGAATTCTGCGTTCACGCGCCCAATCGAGCGCATAGTTAAGTATGATGAGCGTAGTCAATATAAAAAGAATTGTACTCAATATATACGTTGAATAATCCGTTGGTTCACCATCGCCAAATTCACGCGTCGCAATCTCTCGTTCTCGTGCATCGAGTTCACGCTCTCGCGCTGTCAATTCTGCAGTTATTGAATTGAGTTCGTTTGGAGGTACAGCAGCAAACACGCCACTACTGCTTGCAAGATACTGTATGGTGTTATCTGAAAGTTGTTTGGTAAGTGGAACAACAAAGCCTCCATCGAAGAGCAGCACGATAGCAACTACAGTAGAACTGACTCTGAGTGTCGTATGGTACAGTCTCGCAATCATACAAATATAATATCACGACGTACTATGCAAAGAATATGAGGAGCACAAGCAGGAAGAGGACTACAACTGCCATAAGAGAAACGAACACAAATGCAAAACGAGAGATTCCTACTTGTTTTCTATATCGCTGAGTTGGAATTCTACGACCACCTGCAGCACGCATAATTGCTCGATTGATATAGTAACGCGTGAGCATGTAGCCACCGAGAACTATGACAAGAAAACCTACAATCACCGACACCATCACCTTTGTTGGAAAAACCCAAAAAACCAGACTTGCATCGATTGTTTTCTGACCACCTTCCCCATCATATGAAAGCGCAAGTATGGCTTCATACCGTCCAAAACCAATTCCTTCATCCTCCCAATTAAACTCATAGTCACGCACTGTACCCGGAAACACTCCAGCCTGATTTTCGTTCACCATAATCGTAGCGGGCTCTCCGCCAAACATACTTTCAATGGTAAGTGGTCCGCGCGGTCGGATCAAAATGTTACCTTGATTTTCAATCTTCGCGAGAAACTTCACCTTCTTTTCAGCATAGAATAGTTTATCGGTTGAGAATGAACGCACACGAGCACTATCAACAATGTCACCACTAATTCGTATACTGATAATGGAAGCAACTTCGTAACCTACTCCTGCACCAATTTCTCTCAGCTTCGGTGGCTCTGCTGAAATGAATACTCCTCCAAAATGACTTCCAGGACTCGCACTTTCAGGTACTTTTATAACAAGGGGAAATGAAAATTCTCCACCAGCGGGCAATTTAATTGGCTCTTCTTGTAACTCAATCCACTCAGTTACCTCATAGCCTGTTTTTTCTTCTCCTTCCTCCGCAAAAATTGGAACACCGCCTTCCTCAACCCCCTTGATGTCGCGCTTGTATAAAAAATACTCCTTTTCTTCAGAACTGACATTCGTAATGGTGAGAATCTCCGTAATAATTTCACCTGGATCTGCAGCGGTTTCAACCGTCGCAGGAACGAGTCTAATACCTGCACCCTGTGCAAAAACAGAGTCTGAAGATACGAAAAAAACTAAGAGACTTAAAAAAGATCCGAACAAGAGTGACCTCAACATAAATACAATTTAGATATCGTACCATCATGACTCGTTAGACTCTAGTCTTTCGTTGTATATAAATGACAAACAAAAAACTTCCTGAAAGGAAGTTTTTTGTGTTTTGACTATATTCGTTAGAACGTTGGGGTTGCAATGTAGGTGAGCGTAGTGTTGTAGTCATCACCCGCTTCCTGGAGCGCTGTTATCTCAACTTGATAACCAATGCTTGCTCTACCAACTCCATCTGTCACTCCATCAGCAGGTCCTGTATGACCCATGATAACTACAGGAGTGGTGCTCGCAGCGACCCATTGATCGCTACCAAACTCAGCTGTACGAGGTGTTACTGCGTCTGAAGATGTTAGACCCCAGTGACCCCACGTGTTCTCATTACTAACGTTATTTGTTGGTGCTGCCCAAGATGTCGGAGTAACTGTCCAGTTACCATCAACGAATCCATCAATATCTGCACCTGTTGAGGAAAGGAATTGTTGGTCCTGTTCAACAGTGACTACATAACCGTGAATTGCGTTCGTTGCGACTGTGAGATCCTGACACAATGTTTTTGGAACAGCGTTGTTAAGTGTTCCAAATGGCAGTGTAGTGTTGGTGGAAGGCCCAAATGTTGGATCTGCACCATTACATACTGCTCCTGTTGTTGTTCCAATAACGTTGAACGTAAATGTCGTATTGACGTTCGCTGTTACGAGCACATTTTCAATGATTGCTACTCGGAAGTCTCCAGAGTCCGCCCCTGCAGTTACCGTAAACTCGTATGAGCTTGTAGCTGTATGATTTGTAACTCGATTTGTTCCACCGTTTGCATTTGTACCAATCTTAATAGTTGCAGTTGCAAGAGCTGGTAGTGATTCACCAGAACCAGAGACGAGTCGAAGATTCTGACCTGAAATACTGAATCCCCATTCTGCGGCAGCTGGTGCGCCGTTCACTATTGTTTCGTCGACTCCGTTAATTTCGAGGTCAACATCACCGAACGCAACAGAGCTTGTGCTGATGTTGAATCCTAGTGGGAACGCAACCGTGATGGTCGCGTTTGCTCCTACACCTGATGGTGAAAGGAAGTCTATCTGGTGATTTGAGAGAGACCCCGGTGCTGAGTCAGAGAGAGTATCACTGATGTAGGTGAGGTTCACTGCCTCAGCTACTCCAATCATATGAGCTCCCACGGCCCAGAGTACAAGCGCTATTGCAAGTAGGGTCGCGATCCCGCGTTGCATAGTAACTTGTCGTTTGTAAACGTACATGTACTTTGTGTATTAAATTTGTAAATAACACTAATGCGTGTGCCCATCACGACGCATCCCGATCGAAGAAAGTCTGTGGAGAGGTATGTCCTTAGGTCGTACCAAAAAATGATACAGCCGTTTTACTTAAGGTCATACCGGTGACTTTTTTTGTTCCTCGATCGACCTCTTATAGTATATAGGCTAAGCAATTGTGTGTCTTAAATGAATTGTTGATAACTCAGTGTTTTTCTATGGAATACGTCCTGTGGATAGTACCTTGATTCAAGGACAGTCAAGGTCATGTCTATGACAGACTTTTATGTGGCTTTAACGTGTGCTATTTCTGACCATTTCGTTGTATATTCATGCGAGCGTAATTGTCTACTTTCCTTCCACTTCTCAGTCTGTAGTACTACTCCTGGACGCAAAGTTCCCGCTCCGAAGCGCTCATTGAGCGTATCGACAACCGTATACAAACTACTCTCCTTTTCCGCATGTGCCTTAGAAAAAAGTGATAGAGCGACAAACTCCTCAGGTACAATCTGACTCACTACAACTCCCGCCTTCTTGTATGGTGTCTCTGGATCAAAAAGCACACAGAGTAAACGAAGTGCCTCTTTTAAAAGTACTTCGGTATCCTGCGTTGGAACAGAAAGATGTCCGGTCGCTGTGTGCCTTCGGTACGCAAAATCACCAAATCTACTTGGAGCAACAATAATGGTAAGCCTCGAGGCCATACACCTGCGTTCTCGCAGCTTTTCCGCGACATGCGCGACATGGTACCCGAGCGCACTCTCGAGGACCCCAGATTCATGCGTAGCGTCCTTAAATGATCTCGTGCTCATGATGCTTGCGCGCTCATCCTCACCACTCACCTCAAGCCGATGTGTCGGAATACCAGTAAGTTCGAGCAGGAGGCGCTCCCCTACTACACCGAGTGTGTTCTTAAAAAAACTCGGATCACGCGCGAGTAAATCTCCCACACTTCTGATACCTGCGACACTGAGCACACGAGCAGTCTGCCTTCCTATCCCCCATATACTCCCACAGGAAATATTGGGAATCGCTGCTTCCCATCTTTGTGTATCCATAAAATATACTCCTGAGGCACGCTTTGCATATGTACTTGCCATTTTTGCAATTGTTTTGGTTGCTCCAATTCCAAAAGACACAGGGATTCCTGTTTTCTGCATAATCTCATGTCGAATGTGCATAATATCCTCTTCACCCATGTCCCCATCTATTTCAAAAAATGCTTCATCTACGGAGTATATTTCGCAGCGGGGGAAATTTTCTCTGAGCGCCAGCATCACACGATTCGAAATATCCCGATACAAGGGAAAATTTGAGGAGAAAAGAGTAACACTGTGCTTCTTGCAGATATCTTTTACCTGAAAATACGGGACTCCCATCGATATGCCCAAATCCTTGACCTCCTGACTTCGCGCAACAATACACCCATCGTTTGATGAAAGTACTGCGACAGGCCTTTTTATGAGGTCAGGGCGAAAAAGTCGCTCACACGACACAAAAAAATTATTACAATCCATGAGCCCTATGCGCTTCATGGGTCAATTATACCCCGACACCTTGTGAAACTACTCGGTTGTTTTACCGTCAAAATGCTCTTCTATTTCGTCAGCTTTAGTATGCTCAACTAATCCATCTTTATGCTCCGGTGGTGCGTAAATCGTATAGAGTTTGAGCGCAACATCTCCAGTATTAATGACATTGTGTCGCATACCTGCCGGTACCACAATTGCGTGATCGGTGCCAAAATCGTGCTCGACACCATCCATGACGGCCTTTCCATTTCCACCCTCAATCCGAATAAATTGATCCAGATGGTGTACTTCCTCACCAATTTCGTCTCCTGGCTGTATACTCATAAGGACGAGCTGGCTTGTCTCTCCTGTATATAGAACCCGACGATAGTCTTGATTTGCAAGTGTTTCTGCTTCAATGTTTAAAATATATCCTTTCATAATATTTTTTAATTACGTATCAAAATCTGCACCTTACCTGCCGTTTGAACCACTATACTATTACCTACCTGATAGTGCATCCTAGGGATTGAACTGGCGTACACTACCCATTACTACACCCCAGATAAAGCAATCATCGTTATCATTGACCACAATCGGTTCATATCTTTCATTTTCAGATACGAGGAGATGTGTATCTCCCTGCGCGCGAAGTCGTTTGACGACGAGCTCACCGAATACTGCCGCAACGACGATAGAACCATCTTTCGGTGTGACTCCACGATCTACCACAAGCACATCCTTGGAAAATATTCCTGCCCCTTCCATTGAATCTCCTTCGACACGCACAAAAAAAGTGGACGCCGGATGCTTCACAACGAGGTCATTGATATCGAGTACTTTTTCAATTTGATCATCACCAGGAGCCGGGAAACCTGCCTGTGGCCGTGAACTATACAACGGAACAGGGGTCATATGAATTGATACGCCACCTAGTACATGACCCATAGTATTATGATTCATATACTCCTAACTTACATGATAGTAACCCCGTTCGTAAGTGCCGTATGCACATGGAAAAGGAGAACCATGACAGCAAGTAACCCGCCCGCGTACGCTATCTGTACTGGATTCTGTCGTCTCCACTCAATGACAATTGAACACAGGAGTGCAATAACAACAGTGAGACCAAGAATTCCGTACATAACCTGAAGCCACAGACTCGGTTGCGTCACACTTCGTTCGAACACATTAGTGAGCGGCGTTGCCGGTCCTGCAGTATTTGGCTCAGTAATTGCTGCTACCCCAGGGCGTGATGTTGTTGCTAAATCTGAATACATAACAACGGATTCCTCAAATGTTGTTGCTGGTACTGCAGTGGTATCTTCTACAATAAGTACAGGTTCTGTAGTGGTGGGTATCTCCTCCACGACCAGAATTGCAGCAGGCTGTTCAGTGGGTGCAGGGCTTATCTCTATGGTTGCTGGTGCAACTGACTCACTAGAAGTTCCAGTTTCCTCACCCTGAACCACGAGCGTCTCAAGTGAAATGTCACTTTCTGTGCCTGCAATTTCTTCAGCAACTGAATCCACTTTCACGGCAGGAGTCCCGAAGAGCTGTACAACAAAAATAGTTGGGAATCCCTTATACTCACCCTTTGCAGTCCCTACACCAATTTCTGTGTAGTTACCATTCATGATGTTAGCCTTATGAGAGGGCGAATCCATCCACGCTTCCACCACATCACTAGAATCAGTGAAATGAACCGCTAGATTTTCACCCGCATGTACAAACCCGTATGAAACTTGATCAAACCAATGCCACGGGGACACCCCTAACGGGCTGTAGTGTGCGAAGTATTCATACTTTGCCATATCTTGTGCCTTGAGTTGTGCAGCTCTATCAAGCACATCACTTCGTCGCAAGGTCCCTAAAGAACCAGTACCACGCTCCTCATTCGTTAGATCGACAATAACCGCTGGGAGAATGGTCGAGACCATCCAATCAGAGCCCATCCAAACGAGAGCTTGAATATTTGCCATGGTAAATGAAAGCAGCACGAGCACGAGCATAATCCCCACAGACACACGTTCAAGAAAATTTGGCTTGTAGCCATTCTGAGCGGATGGGATAAAGAGGTCTTTAAGCTTTTGAAGCATGATGTCTGTCTATTGTACTGAATTCCGACGGTGAGTGAAAGTACATATAGAGAACACTGTCTGTGCGTTCTACTGTGTTTTGTCAAAAAATAATCATTGACATGAATGTCATGCTGTATCTTACTCACAACAACGTAACGAACTGACGTAAAAATACTATATACTTTGGTACAACAGCCACTTCGGAGGTTGTCTTTGTAAGCTTAGTAGTCGATTAATCGTAATTATTTATCATAAATCTATGAATATAGTTCGTAATGGCCTCATTGCTTTCGCATTTGCAGCAGTGGTACTCATTCCACAAGCACATGCACAAGCAGCAACGGTTGATGACATGCTCAAGATGATTCAAAATCTGATGACTCAGATTGAATCACTCCAAAAGCAACTCAATACCATGAAGGGTGATGTGCAGTCGCTTATTAAGGAAGGTCTCCGAGAAGGAATGACCGACGCTGATGTGACCAAGCTCCAAGAACTCCTTGGAACTGACTCATCAATCTATCCAGATGGACGGAAGACTGGGTACTTTGGACCACTTACTCGCGACGCGGTAAAGCGTTTCCAAGCTCGGCACGGTCTTGAAATCACTGGAGTTGTTGATGATGAAACTCATGACATGCTCGAGGAATACCTCAAGGAAGCGTATGGCGGAAAAATTCCACCAGGACTTCTCAAAGCTCCAGGTATTATGAAGAAAGTAGAGGCACGTTTTGCACTTGGATGTGAGAAAAAAGTAAAAACTGCACTTGGACCACTTTGTAAAAAATACCATGGTGGTGACGATGACGATGATGACGAAGATGATGACTCAAATGACGATGATGACGATTCAAGTGATGAAGACTTCGATGTTGATGTAGAAGTTGACCTTGGAGATGAGACTGTCGATCTTTCATTCACTTTCGATGGTGATGACTACGATGTCTCAGTTGATTCAACTGATGAGGATGACGTTCTCGACGAAGTCGCTGATGAAATCGGTGAAGACGTTGAGGATCTTGATGAGGACCTCGTTGATGCCATCACTGATGCCCTCGATGAGGCAATGAGTGATGCCGAGGATGATTGGGAAGACTTCAATGTTGAAATTGAAATAGAGGAAGGTTCAACCACGGTAACTCACGTTGAATTTGAATTCGATGGAGATGACTACGACTTCGACGTTGTTGGCTCAACAAACATTGATACAATCCTCGATGCAGCAGCGGATGAGATTGACTCAGGAGACGATGCAAGTGATCTCGATGACGATCTTGCTGACGCTATCGAAAAAGCACTCAAAGACGCTAAGGATAGCGATGATGAGGAAGCAGAAGATGATGCACAAGATGCAATCGATGATGCAGATCAGGCTATAGAAGACGCTGAAGATGCAATCGATGAATCTGACGAGGATACTGACGAAGCTGAGGACTTGCTTGACGAAGCAAAGGACAAGCTCGACGAAGCTGAGGAAGCATTCGACGATGAGGACTACGAAGATGCTGAGGAGCTCGCAGACGAAGCAAAGGATCTTGCTGAGGATGCAGAAGATGCACTCTAATTCGTAATGAATCAAAGAAAAAACCCTCACTTCGAGGGTTTTTTCTTTGTTCCGTATCTGTAGTATTATAAGAAACACTAATTACTTCATATGAAAAAATATACGCATCTGACTTTGGCCCTAGTACTCAGTGTTGCACTTATGGCACAAGCGACCGTTGTGGAGGCTTACCTCACGACTGATCAAAACGCATTTACCATTAATGGAAAAGTCGGAATATACACGATCGATTTTCGTTTCGGACATGGATCACATGACGTCTACATCCCCGTTACGGCAATGCACACGAGCGTAAAGACACCCGGTGTACTTTCCTATCAAATCGTAGATGAGGAATTGGAGGTAGCAAAAGGAACTTCAGTTGGCATCGTGCTTGGTAATGCAAAAATCAAGAATGGCATGTATGTCGTACCTAAAGGCAAGAGCGTCACATTCACACTTCTCACGTTTTATGTACCAAATGCTGAAGAAACAGAAACACAATTCAGGACCCAAGTTACTGAACTTCCCTTTGGCTTCGATGGAACACAAGAGTTACAACTCAACCACTCTGAACTCCAGTACTACACAACTGAACTTCTTACGCTCACGAAATAGCATCAAAAAAACTGCGAGCACCCTGTGCTCGCAGTTTTTTTATACATGACTGCCTGCAACCCAGCCAGTCGTCCAACAGAGTTGCAGTGAATAGCCACCAGTTGGGCGGCTGATATGGAGCACATCCCCCGTTAAGAATAGATTTGAAAATAGCTTCGAAGCCATGGTTCTTGTCTCCACCTCCTTGAGGTCGACCCCACCATCTGAGACAACTGCCCAGTCATATCCCATTGTTCCTGTAATAGTAAGGGGAAGTGCTTTAAGTAGATCAACGAGCGTGTGCCGTAATTCCTTAGAAATACTATGTACTTTCACATCTGCGTAAGCAGTACCACTATGCGAAAGTACCGCATCAGTCATTCCAGGAGGAACTATCTCTTTCAAGATGTTTTTAAGTGACTTATTTGGATGTAGGGCAAAAATTTCGAGCACCTGTGCACGAAGAGAACCGACATCGCTTTTTGGAAAGAGGTCGATATGCGCCTCAATACTTCTCTCCACAAGAAGCTTTTTAACTTCACGTGCACTATTGAGAATAAGAGGTCCCGAGAGGCCAAAGTGGGTAAAAAGAAGCTTTCCCTCTTTTGAGAAACGCTTACTCCCTGTACCAAACGTGATCCGCATCGTTTCGAGTGACTTCCCACTCAATTTCTTAATCCATTCTTCTTTAACAACAAGTGGCACAATATCTGGATTTGACTCATGCGTTGTGTGCCCAATCTTTTGAATCCATGCAATGCCCTCACCGGTTGATCCAGTCGTGGAATGCGACCTTCCACCAGTCGATAATACAAATGAGGATGCTGTAAACATGCCGTTAGTTGTGTCGACTCCCTGAATGCGACCTCCTTGAATGACGAGACCATTCACTGAAACTCCACACATGACGGTCACATTATGCTTTTTCATGTATCGCTCTAAAACACGCGTTACATCGCTCGCCCGTCCAGTCTTCGGGAAGGCTCGCTTTCGATCTTCAACCATGAGCGGAAGGTCATGCTCGGTAAAGAAATCAAACGTGCTCTGTACTCCAAACTGTGAAAACGGAGAATAAAGAAAATCTTGTGCATCTCCGTACTGTGCTAGGAGTGTACGTGTATCAAATTCTGCATTCGTGATATTGCATCGGCCACCACCGGTAATAGAGAGTTTTTTTCCGAGTACTGCATTTTTCTCAATAAGTAATACACGCTTTCCGCGCTCGCCGGCTCGGCCTGCAGCCATCATTCCTGATGCTCCGCCACCAATCACAATGACATCATATTTGCTTTGTTCCGTTGACATAATTGCAAAATCATAGCACAATGAGCGCTCAAATAAAAGAAAGTGATTTTTGAGTCAAAGTTCAAGGCGCGAACGAGGCTTGCGACCAAGCTGTAGTAAATCTACAGTGCGTGGAGCAAACGAGTGATGCAACGACGAAATTTGCCAAAAATCGCTTTCTTTAAAGCTTATGGAATTCCCAATCCGAATAAATAAATACCTAGCCCACCAGGGTGTTGCAACGCGCAGAAGCGCTGATGAACTTATCGAGCGTGGTAAGGTTTTTGTTAACGGTAAGAAGGCGTATATCGGACAACAGATTGGTGAAGATGACTCCGTTGAACTGCGTAATGCTCCAGATCGCGAGCACAGGTATATTCTCTACTACAAACCTAAGGGCGTCATAACACACTCACCCGGAGAAGGTGAATCGGACATTGAATCAAGAATTTTAAAGGACCATAAAATATCGGGAGTCTTCCCTGTTGGGCGACTCGACAAAGGCTCAGAGGGTCTCATTATCCTCACAAACGACGGTAGAATCACCGAACGACTACTCAGTCCAAGCACAGAGCATGAGAAGGAATATGAAATAACAGTCGACAAAAAAGTCACACCGTGGTTCGTACGACACCTAAGCGAAGGAGTGAATATCGAAGGTTACATGACAAAGCCTGCTAAGGCCTTCGTACACCCGAAGAATGATCACATGTTTAGTATTACGCTTACTGAAGGTAAGAAGCACCAGGTTCGTCGCATGTGCGCAGCACTCGGGTACCAAGTACAGATGCTCAAGCGTACTCGCATTATGGATTTTACACTCAAGAATCTAAAGCCAGGCCAGATTCATGAACTTAAACCACAGGAAGCACATGCATTTCAACAGTCACTCGGTCTCATGTAACAACGTAGTGTAAGACAATATAAAACACCCGCGAACCAAGGTCCGCGGGTGTTTTATTGATTTGGGTTAAGCAAGCTTAACATTCACTGCAGCAAGTCCCTTATCTCCTTCCTCAACATCGTATGATACAACATCACCCTCCTTGAGTGAGTCATACATAAGTCCCTCTGCGAGAGAACGTGCGTGGAAGAAAAGATCCTTGTCGCCTCCTGTTTCAGGAGTAATGAAACCAAATCCTCGGTCAGTAAGACGAGCGATTTTTCCCTTCATTTGATTGATCTACTTCTTATCTAAATAATCAAAACCGTTGTGCTACTGATCCGACTAGCTCAGGCTCCTGTTTTGTACCAATATGTTACCACGCAACCATTATTTGTCCAGCATTATTTGTCTACAAAGCGAGAATCTCCTGTATATTAGCCCTCATTTCCACAAGCTCAGGGTAATTGAAAAAGAAGTTAACTTTATCATCACGCTCATAGTTCCCTTGCTGATAGCCTTTCGTGACAAATACCACAAATGACTCGACAGCATCTTCAAGCGCACTTGTTGCGGCATATTCACTCACAAAATTATAAATGTGTGTTTCATAGTAGTTCGCTATGACGTCATCTCGAAGTGGACCATACTCCATGAGTGCAACTCGACTCGCATGCTCATGCTCACTGCTTCCCCAGTACGTAGCTATAAATGACTCAAGTATATCTCTATCCTCATCAAGGATGATATGCCCAATCTCATGGAGAAAAAGTCTATCCATCTCACGAGCTACGCTTGCCCGTGAAAGATTGAGGTCGTACGTGTTGACTCCCAGTATCCAGTTTCCTCGAACAGGGTCACGTTCAGCAAATGCGTCGTACTCGGAAGTTTGACTGGAATACACTCTGAATTCTTGCATCTGCTCAGCTACAAAATCTGCTCCCATGAGTGCAACGAAGCGATTCCACAGTTGTGCGTGAAGCGACTGAAGTTTAGTTGCCCCAAGTGGAATGAGGTCCGTCCCTTTGGTTGCATAGAGTGCCCTGTATTCACCGTCGTAAAACTGTGAATGACTAATATCGTTAACTGACGCAATGGACTGCCTTGGCGTAGGGATACTCACCGTTGCGCGTGACTGGCGCTCCTCAAGCGTTGAAGTTAAGACTCTGATCTGTTCACGGAGTACATCAATGAGCTCAAGGAGCGTAGTACGGTAGAGCGCCTCAGTTGACGCTGCATGAAGCGACATTGGGGCTATAAGGACTGCAAAAAGCAGCACTGTAGTGGCTATCATCTTCATACATGCATTATGCATCAGCGCGCCGTGATGACCAAGTGAAATATTGACATTATCAAGTATTACTGTATAATCCAATTTATACGTTCATAAGTCGCGCGCGGAACTTTCTTGCGTGCATTGTCAAAATAAGACGAAATAGGCCATTTTTCACATCCGTGGAAAATGGCCTCTTTCCCTATTCCACATGAAAAATCAACTTTTTATATTTCTATTCGCTATAACAATCATCTCAAACATGAGTGCTCTTTCGGTAGCCTATGCCGATGAGACATTTCTCGTGGGCTCAGTGCTCTCATATTCTGACACACGGTTTAATAATGAAAACTGGTATGTACTTCCCCATCCAAAAATAGCTGAATTCACCGTACGTGATGACGGAAGTGCATACGGACTCACGGAGACAGGCGTCTCGTTCATCCAATACAATGTACCGAATGATGTTGGTATCCGTGTACAGCGTTTCGAGATACAAGATCACTACCACTACATTGTTGAAGGTAATATTATTGATACCTTTGAACAGCTCTCCGCAGAACTCGCGCTCGCCTATGATGCGAGTACCGGAGTATAAAGAAACACCACAGAAAAAGCCCGAGCATCCACTCGGGCTTTTTCTGTATTCATGAATGACTAGCGATTCTGCAAATACTTGAGCATGTTGTCTGCATCACTTACTTCAAACGGATCAGTTGGGCAGTCGTCCATAAAACCTGGTTCACTGAAGAGTTGCTTAATTTCTCCATCCTCTACGTACATACTGTATCGCCACGAGCGCTTCCCAAATCCAAGGTTATCTTTCTTCACGAGCATTCCCATCTTCTCAGTAAATTCAGCCGATCCATCAGGAAGAAGTCGTACCTTATCGACACCCTGCGCCTTACCCCACTGGAACATCACAAATGCATCATTTACTGAGAGGCAGATGACTTCGTCGACGCCAAGCGCCTTAAACTCATCGTAATGTGCTTCATAACCAGGAAGATGTGTTGAGGAACAGGTGGGTGTAAATGCTCCAGGGAGTGAGAAGAGAACAATGTTCTTTCCCTTAAAAATCTCGTCCGTGGTCACATCCTGCCATCGGTATGGATTTGGACCTTCAACACTTTCGTCACGAACTCGAGTCTTAAAGACAACCTGCGGTACATGTGTTGGTGTGTTTGTCATAGAGTGTCAATTATAGTAGTAATCTACATGCTAAGCGTTCTAAAAATCTAGGCACTAATTCTATATCAAAATCTATTTCTTTCAAAACTAGAGAGCAAGGAGTGTTGTTATAACGACATATATACTTCATAATCATGCACGCACTATGGAAGAAATAACTCTTGGTATCGGCCTTACCGTACTACTCCTCTCGTTTACATTTGAGTTTGTCGACTCGTCATTGGGTATGGGGTATGGCACATCGCTCACCCCTCTCCTGCTTGCTCTTGGCTTTAACCCAATTGATATTGTCCCGGCAGTGCTCATTTCTGAACTCCTCACCGGAGTTCTGGCCTCAATTTTCCATCACCGACAAGGTAATGCTGATCTCGCTCCAGATATAAAAGGTCTCTATATGCCAGACGCACTCCGAAAGATACACACTCGTGATGGCCTGTATAAGGCGTTCACGCGCACCCCACAAGATCTGCGTGTTGCACTTGTTCTCAGTGTTGCAAGTATCGTCGGTGCCATTATCGCTGTTATTGCCTCAGTGTCACTTCCTCCAGATACCGTCAAAATCTACATCGGAGTGATGGTAACCCTAATTGGACTTATCATTCTTCTAAAACGAAAAGGTGTTTTCCCGTTCAGTTGGAAAAAAATATCAATATTAGGAGGTATAGCCGCTTTCAATAAGGGAATTAGTGGTGGTGGATACGGCCCTGTTGTCACCTCGGGTCAACTACTCTCTGGGGTACATACTAAAAGTGCAATTGCTATTACCTCATTTGCTGAGATGGTTGCGTGTGCCACAGGTGTAATCACCTACCTTATTCTTGGGAAGGAGCTCATCACACCCGTACTCCCGTATCTCGTTCTTGGAGCTGTGCTTTCTGCACCACTTTCAGCACTTTTTGTCGCTCGCGTGAATACATCAAAAATGACTGTTCTCGTAGGTCTTCTGACACTACTTCTCGGCTCGTATACCTTATGGAAGGTTCTATTGTAAATTATACTTCTCCAAAAACTGTATGGGATGTGGTGATGATACCAACAATGAGTACCATACCAATAATGAGTGCAAGAAATGTGGCAAAGAAGTGTTTCCGTGGAGTATCTTCGTCATGCAATTCGGGGAGCAGGTCGGACGCAGCAATATAGAGTAAGTTTCCTGCTGCTACACCCGTAAGTACCCAAAGTAAGCTACCGAATTGTCCTGCAAAAAACATGGTGAGAAGTGCGCCTAAAATAATGGTGACTGCAGAGAGTAGATTAAGTAACGTCGCACGCATTCTGGTATAGCCCGCCCGGATAAGTACGCCAAACTCAGCTATCTCTTGTGGAATCTCATGAAATGCGATGGCGATTGCGGTAGCAATTCCCACCTCCGGACTTACGATGAACGCTGAGGCGAGCACGATACCATCGGCAAAATTGTGGACGGCGTCTCCAGTGAGGAGGAGTGATGCACTCGCCTTGGTCTCACCACACGCATCATGGTCATCATCACTTCCGTGGTGATGGTGATACGGACGGAGACTGTGCGCAAGAAGATAAAAGAGGAGAAAGCCAACAGCAATAGCAACACTCCCCTTAGTCCCAGCCACCTCAAGTGTCTCAGGCACGAGTTCAAAAAACACAACACCAAGAAACATACCAATAGCAACAGGTACTGCATACGGGAATCGGTGTTCAAGATTCTGTGAACCACGAAATACGAGCGTCCCTACAATTGAGAGGAGCGAAATGACTACTGCGGCAGTGAGTGTGAGCATTGCGTGCTGATTTATTCGAGACTAAATGTCGCGCGTACAGTAACCATCACTTCCTTTTTCATACTCTGTGTATCGTATGAGCCGTAATCGCTGATATCAACGCCTCCCTCTGGAAGTACTTGTACGACTCCCCCGGATGCATTCCTCAGCGTTCCAATTGTTCGGCCAGAATCTTGTGCAATTGCGTCTGCTCGCTCGCGAGCATCCTTAATCGCTTCTGAAAGAAGCTGTACACGCATCTCCGCTAGTTTACTGTACGTAAGCTCAAGCATACCGGTTGAGACATTGTATCCCGGACCTACGAATGGTTGTACGTTATTAGCGAGCGCGCTTAATTTTTCGATATCATTGCTACGAACGATAATACTGCGTGATACGGTGTACCCTGTAAAAATTGATTCTCCATATTGAGGATAGGTGTAGTTTGCATATGAACTCCCTACTGGTGTTTCAAACTCAGTAAAGCCAGTATTGGTGAGATGCTCACTTATTTTCACAACGGCCGCGTCAAGTCGTTCGAATCCTGACTGTTGATCATTCACACCTGTCTTTGTCTCGAGATTAATAGTCCATCTCCCCATATCAGCAGTCACTGGCTCTTTGGCAGATCCGGTAACTTCAATAGTGTCATTTCCGAGCTTGATACTCGCGACGACTCCACCCACATAGACCGAGACAATGACTGCTCCTACAACAAGTATTGTGGCTGCGGCTACTAGTGGTACTGAGTAATCGAAAAGTTTTTTGATGTTCATAATGTAATAAGTATATACCTTATAAATGGCTCTGCAAAAGGCAGGTTTCTATCCGAGACGACGACACTCAACCATGAGGAAGAGTGGGAATTCCTTACGTGCAGTATTTTCTGCTTTCTGATGAGGACCTGGCTGACTCACTCGATGTGAAATCCATTCCTCAAGTCGCACGATTGCAAGTGCCGCTCCATGAAGCGCCTTCATATAGTCTTGTAACGAACGATGGAAGGAGTAGGTAACAGACTTAGAACCTTTTTTCCCAGGATGCATATCAATGGTTTCTTTTCGAGCGGAGAGATATGCATCGGTGCGCCTGTATTGCACATTGTTTTTCTGATCAAGAGCCCAGCTCGATGCCTTTGGAATTCGGAATGCAGGATGGTTGAGTACAAAAATAAATCTACCCTTTTCACTAAGAGCTCCTGCAACACCCTTAAACACTTCCTCAACACGCTCCATGTTTTGAAGCGTAAGTACAGCAAGGACTACATCAAAGGATCCGGGCTTCACCCAATCAAGTTCTTCCGCCTTTGAGACTCGGTATGTTATTCCGCCACCCTTCTCCTTACCAAGCTTAATGAGCTCAGGGGATATATCACATGCAGTAACCTGTGCGCCTGCCTTTGCGAGTGTTCGCGCAATAAAACCTTCACCACACCCAATTTCGAGCACTCGTAGTCCTTTCTGAGGTGCCACAATGCGCTCAATGTTCGGCATGATTACTTTCGTGTGGTACGTATCACTTTCTTCAAGATGATCGCTGTACCATTCAGCCTCAGCTCCCCACGAAGTGGTTTTTGGCGCTACTTTTGGTGCTGTTTTCTTAATTCCTCTATTCATATCGCTATCATATAGGTTTTCCTCAATATATAAAAGAAAGGCCCGTCTTGTGAACGAGCCTTTTGCCGAAAGGCAATGTAGATCATGAACGTAGGACGAAGTGCCCACGGAACCAATTACGCCAGTGTTCATCACCCGCTTCGAGGAGCTCGTGGTAGACACGACTGAATTCCATGCTTCCACGACTGTGGGCCTCCCAGAGTTTGAGGCAAATTTCGTCGTCCTCTTCGCCACTCTGCCGGTAGGCGTCCCTGAATTTCCGAAAGGCGACAGTCCGAAGTCGTTCCGGCACGTTCTTGTGTACGTAGTACTCGACGAGGTTGAGATTCTCTGTCTCACTGTCCTCGCCATTTTGCGAGACGAGGTAACTCACCGCGAGCAAAAGACCCCCTTGGTAGAGCTCTGGCATCAGGTATCCGTTGCCGTAGATTGACGCCCAGACCGCAAAGATATCGCGATCGAGAGGAGTTTCGATTTCCGGCATCGTAGCTTTGAGCCACTCATGCAAATGCGCCCAGCCAAGCTCCTCCTCTTTGCACTGGTGTACTCGAAGCAGTCGGTCCATGTGCTTGCGCACATCGTGCCGTCCTCTGACTACTTGAATGCTGTAGTTGCATCTCCCTCCGTGCGAGTGCTCTTTGCCGAGCTCCCACTCGTAGGAATTTGCATCAGCCACTGCATCGAAGGTCTTCTGGTGACAGAGTGGCACATGGTACCCGTCGAAGTAGTTGATCATCATGAGCTGTCGAGGATACGGAAGTTTGTATACCTCTTCACCCATGAAGACGAACTCGGACGGATTCAGACTCTCCGCTGGGAGTGAAACTGATTCACCAAAGCCCGCAAGCGCAGCATCGAGCTCGTCTTGAGCAAACCCGAGAACGTAACCGTTCCACATGCCGAAATCGGGTTTAGCGAGCGAGATGTCCTTGCATTCCGCATGATGAAAGTACGGAGCTGCAAGAAGTTCACCCGTGGGCTTGTATGTCCACTTATGGATGGGACACTGAATGTTCCCTCCATTTTGCACCCCAGGCGTATCGAGAAGTGGGGCTCCAGCGTGTGCACAGACGTTGAAACGCACGCTAATCGCCCCTTCTGCATTGCGGTGCACGATGTATCGCTTATCGTGCGTGACGTAGGTCTCTCCTTTGGCGACCGATGATTGTGAACCGTAGTAGTCACCAAACTCCCCGGTTTTGAGGCCAAGGTACCAGTTTGGGCGATCTCCCGTAAGGGGAAGGCTTTTCTTCATGTTGGCATTCCTTTTGGTTGACGAAGATCAAAAACCGGACCACATCCTACCCCACCCTGTCAAAATGGGCAAGGGTATATTAATGAATCCCATAACCCTTGGTGGGGTTATGGGATTCGGCAACTCAACTACCCTTTCGTGATACTTCCATGCCGCGGGGGCAGGTCACTTCCGGCACACAGCTCATGATCCTTTGCCCGCTGTGGGTCTTTGTGGTGATGGGAGAGCATCTTGTAGCCACCCAGATCTGCCCTTCCACCAATCTGACGCCGGACCCCACATACATCGCAAATTCCTGTATGGATTGCCATGGGTAGCGGGGTACTCTGCTCTTGCACCTTTGTCATAGCGATACTCCTCTCTAAAATCCACTCCACTTATACCACAGGAAAATGTGTCCTTCTATCCTTGGCATGTAGGTGTTCTGATGTGCGATAATCTGTATGCCATGAAGAAAGTAATACCGGCTACTAAACGCCCTCTCCTTACCATGTGTATCGCCTTCATGGCGACACTCATGCTCATCCTCAGTATTGGGTATATAACGGTAGAATCGGTCACACTCCTCCTCGTCAAAAATACTGAGAAAAGTGCACCTC